>DATBQV010000163.1:0-6595 GCA_036560625.1 Gemmatimonadales bacterium | reverse complement strand
GACGCCGTCGGCCCAGCCCATGAGGCGCTTGAAGGGCTCACCCAGTGTCGGCTCGATCAGTCGCGCCTGGCCGGCAAACACCTTGCCCGTCCCCCCGTCAAGGCTGATCCACTCCCCCTCGTGCACCACTCTGCCGTTCACGCGGAAGAGCTTGGCCGCTTCATCGACGTCCACGGTCGAGGCGCCGGCCACACAGGGCTTCCCCATGCCGCGCGCGACGACGGCGGCGTGCGACGTCATGCCGCCGCGCGCCGTGAGCACCGCTTTCGCGACCACCATCCCGTGGAAATCCTCGGGGGAGGTCTCTCGCCGCACCAGGATGACCGGCTGGCCGCTCCGCCCGAGGTGCTCGGCCCGGTCGGCGTCGAGCACGACCGTCCCACATGCGGCCCCGGGCGATGCCGGGAGTCCGACGGCGAGCAGATCGAGCTTGCTGCCCTGGTCGATGGTGGGGTGGAGCAGCTGGTCCAGATCCTTGGGCGGGATGCGCGCGATGGCCTCTTCCTGGGTAATGAGGCGCTCGTCGACCATGTCGCAGGCGATGCGCACGGCCGCGGCACCGGAGCGCTGCGCCCGCCGGGTCTGAAGCATGTGCAGGCGACCGTGCTCGATCGTAAACTCCAGGTCCTGCACGTCGCGGAAGTGGCGCTCGAGGATCCGCGCGGTCCGCTCCAGCTCCTGGTAGGCGTGCGGCATCTTTTCCCGGAGCGACGCGATCGGCTCGGGCGTCCGGCTGCCGGAGACCACGTCCTCCCCCTGGGCGTTGAGCAGGTACTCGCCGTAGAGGCGCGCTTCCCCGGTCGAGGGATCGCGCGTGAAGGCGACGCCGGTGCCCGAGTCCTCGCCCAGGTTGCCGAAGACCATCGCCACGACGTTGACCGCGGTGCCCATCGTGTCGGGAATCCCGTGCAGCTTCCGGTAGTCCTGCGCGCGCCGCGTGTTCCAGCTCTCGAATACCGCGGCGATGGCGCCCCAGAGCTGCGTCACGGGATCGTCGGGGAACGGGGTGCCCGACTCCTGCTTCACCAGGTCCTTGAAGCCGCGCACGAGCGCCTGGAGCGCGGGGGGCGGAAGATCAATGTCGCGGGCGGCGCCGGACTCGCGGCGGGCGGCCTCGAGCCGCTCCTCGAAGGGACGCTTGGGCAGGTCAAAGACCACGGTCGCGTACATCTGGACGAAGCGGCGGTACGAGTCCCAGGCGAAACCGGGGTTGCCGCTCAGCGCGGCGAGCCCGGCGACCGTCGTTTCATTGAGACCGAGATTGAGGATTGTCTCCATCATGCCCGGCATGGACACGGGCGCGCCCGACCGCACCGAGACGAGCAGGGGATGGTCCGCGCCGCCAAACTGCTTGGCGGTGGCCGCCTCCAGCCGCTGAAGGCTTTGCTCAATCTGCGTGCGCAGGCGGGGCGAAAACTGCTTGCTCTCGAGGTAGGTGTTGCAGACGCTGGTGGCGATGGTGAAGCCGGGGGGGACGGGGATGCCGAGCGTCGTCATCTCGGCGAGTCCCGCCCCCTTGCCGCCGAGCAGGTCCTTCATGGCCGCGGTTCCGTCCGCGCGGCCCTGGCCGAAGAAGTGGACGAGCGACGGGCTGAACGACCCGCTCATGCCGGCGTGGCGACGAGCGGCGATGCGTGGCGGAGCCGGACCAGCTCGTCGTTCACCGGGGTCGGATAACGCCCGGAGAAACAGGCGTGGCAGAACCCGGTCTGGCTTCCGGCCGCTCGGAGCATCCCGTCCAGTGAGAGGTAGCCGAGGGAGTCGACACCGAGAAACTCGCGGATCTCTTCGACCGAATGCGTGGCACCGATCAGCTCTTCCCTCGTCGGTGTGTCGATGCCGTAGTGACACGGACCGGTAATCGGGGGTGAGCCGAGCCGCAGGTGGACCTCACGGGCGCCGGCGGCCCGGATCATCTGCACCAGACCCTGGCTCGTGTTCCCCCGCACCAGGCTGTCGTCCACCACCACCACCGACTTGCCCGCGATTACGTCGCGGACCGGGTTGAACTTGATCCGCACCTTGGCGACCCGGAGCGCTTGCGTCGGGTTGATGAACGTCCGCCCGACGTAGTGGTTCCGGATGAGGCCGTTTTCCAGCTTGATGCCGGAGACCTCCGAGAACCCGAGCGCCATGGCGTTCGAGCTGTCGGGCACGCTGAACACCACCTCGGCGCCTGTCGCGGGACGCTCGCGCGCCAGCTCCCGGCCCAGCTCCCGCCGCACCCGGTCGACCGACTCGCCGAAGATGCGGCTGTCGGGCCGGGCGAAGTAGATCAGCTCGAAGACGCAGCGGCTCACGGGGCGGGGGAAGAGCCGAGGCAGCTCGATGACTTTCCCGTCTTCGATCTTGAGGAAGTCGCCGGGCTTGAGCTCCCGGACGACCGTCGCGCCGACCAGATCCAGGGCGCAGGTCTCCGAGGCGACGATGATCCCACCGTTGAGCCGCCCCAACACGAGCGGACGGAAGCCCCGGCTGTCGACCACGGCGTACATCGTCCGACCGACGGTGACCACCAGGCTGTACGCGCCCTCGACCTGCTCCAGCGCGTCCCGAAGCTGCCCGTCCACCGTCTCCGCCTCCGACCGGGCGATCAGGTGAACCAGCACCTCGGTGTCGGTGGAGGTGGTGAAGATCGCGCCACGCTCCACCAGCTCCCGTTTGAGCTCCGCGGCATTGGTGAGGTTGCCGTTGTGCGCGATCGCGAGCGGCCCGGACCGCGTGCTCACGTTGCACGGCTGGGCGTTGGCCAGCACGGTGCTCCCGGTGGTCGAGTAGCGCGTGTGCCCGACCGCCACGTCACCGGGCAGCTTGGCCAGCACCGTCTCGTCGAAGGTCTCCGAGACGAGGCCCATGCCCCGGTGGGACCGCGGGCAGCCGTCCCGGTCGATCGCGACGATGCCCGCGCTCTCCTGGCCGCGATGCTGGAGCGCGTACAGACCGAGGTAGGTCAGCTTGGCCGCGTCCGGCAGCCCGGACACTCCGATGATCCCGCACATGTCTCGCCTCTTCCGCTAGCGATCGAGGTTGGCGTGCGCCATCCGCCGGGGAATCGCCTCGAAATAAACCCGCCTGAGCGCCTTCGTGTCCCACCCCAACAGTCGTCCCCCGGCACGGAGTTCCAGGCGCTCCCGGGGCGCCCCGACGACCCCGGCCTTGAGCGCCGGAACGCCGCGCTCCGCGGCCAGCGCCAGCAGGCCGGCGACCGCGGCCGGGGGGCACGATACGACGGCGCGCGCCCCGTCCTCGCCGAACAACAACCCCTCGAGGGGGACGCCCGCGGCGTATCCGCCGAGATCGAGGTTCGCACCGAGGCCGTGCGCGGCATAGGGGCCGCCGATCGCGGCCTCCGCCAGCGCCACCGCCAGCCCGCCGTCGGCGCAGTCGTGCGCGGAGCGGAGCAGACCGGCCTGTGCCGCCGCAACCAGCAGCAGCTGCAGCCGCCGCTCGGCGTCCAGGTCCACCGCCGGGGGCCTGCCGCCGACGAACTGAAGCAGCTCGGCCCAGTAGGCCGAGCCGCCCAGCTCGCCCCGGGTGTCGCCGAGCAGGATGACGACGTCGCCCGGCTCACGGAAATGGCTCGGCACCCGGGCCGTGATCGGCCGGAGCAGCCCGACCATGCCGATCGTCGGTGTCGGGTCGATCGCGCCGGTGGGGCTCTCGTTGTAGAAGGAGACGTTACCGCCCGTGACCGGCGTCTCGAATGCCCGGCAGGCGTCGGCAATGCCTCGACACGCCTCGCGGAACTGGAAGAACACCTCGGGCTTCTCCGGGTTCCCGAAGTTGAGGCAATCGGTGATACCGATGGGGAGGGCGCCGGTGCAGGCGATGTTCCGGGCGGCCTCCGCCACCGCGGCCTTGCCGCCCTCGTGCGGGTCGAGCGAAACCAGGCGTGCGTTGCAGTCCACGGTGACCGCGAGGCCGAAATCGGTGCCCGGCACGCGCAGCACGCCGGCGTCGCCGCCGGGCCCAAGGACCGTCTCGCCTTGCACGGTTGAGTCGTACTGCTCGTACACCCAGCGCTTGCTCGCGAGGTTGGGGCTGTCGAGCAGCTGCTCGAGCGCGCGTTCGGGCTCCGGCGCTGTGCGGCCGGGCGGCGGCCGGGCGGCGCGGCGGGCCCGGGCGTCCTCGGCCTCCCGCGCTTCCGGATGGTAGATGGGACAGTCGTCGACCAGCTGCTGGCCCGGGATCGCGGCTACCACGCGTCCGCCGTGGCGGACCCGGAAGATGCCGTCGTCGGTCACGCGACCGATCGGGGTCGCGGTAAGCTCCCATGTCGCGCAGACGGCCTGGATGTCGGGAATGCGATGCGGCTCGGCCACCACGAGCATCCGCTCCTGCGACTCCGAGAGCAGAATCTCGTAGGGGGTCATCCCCTCTTCCCGCGTGGGGACGAGAGCGGTGTCGATCTCGACGCCCACGCCGCCGCGCGCGGCCATCTCCGCCGACGAGCTGGTGAGACCCGCCGCGCCCATGTCCTGGATCGCGACGATCAGGTCCGAGGTGATCAGCTCCAGCGTCGCCTCGAGCAGCAGCTTCTCGGTGAACGGGTCGCCCACCTGTACCTGCGGGCGTCGCGCCTCGCTCTGCGCGGACAGCTCCTCGGACGCGAAGCTGGCCCCGTGGATGCCGTCCCGCCCGGTTCGGGAGCCCATCGCCAGCAGCACGTTGCCGACGCCGTGCGCCCGCGCCCGGGTGAGGTCCTCTTCCCGCAGCAGTCCCACGCACATCGCGTTCACCAGCGGGTTCCCGGTGTAGCCCGGTGCGAACCCGACCTCCCCGCCCAGCGTGGGGATGCCGACGCAGTTGCCGTAATCACCCACACCGCGAACGACGCCGGCAAAGAGGTAGCGGTTCCGGGCGACGTCGAGCGGACCGAAACGGAGGCTGTTGAGCACCGCGACGGGACGCGCGCCCATCGTGAACACGTCACGAAGAATGCCGCCCACGCCGGTGGCGGCGCCCTGGTACGGCTCCACCGCCGAGGGGTGGTTGTGCGACTCGATCTTGAACGCCACCGCCCAACCGTCGGGCAGGCGCAGCACACCGGCGTTCTCGCCCGGCCCCTGGAGCACGTAGGGGCCGTCCGTGGGGAAGAGGCGCAGGATCGGCTTGGAGTGTTTGTAGGAGCAGTGCTCCGACCAGAGCGCGGAAAACACGCCCAGCTCGGTGAACGTCGGCGCCCGGCCGAGTATGGCGGCGACGCGCGCGTACTCGAGATCGTTGAGGTTGTGCTCCCGCACGACCTCGGGCGTGACCGCGGGGTCGCCGGGGAAGGCCTCGGCCTCGGTCGGCGGCGTCTTGCCGCCGCGCGGCGACATGGCGACGGACGGCTCAGCCACGCGCCGCCTTCCGGCGGTCGCCGCCGATGCTCTCGAGCGCGTCGTGCACGATGCGGCCCAGGATGCCGGGACGATCCTCGTGCTTCTGGAGGGTCTCGAGCTCGCCGGGATCGAGCCAGATGCCGCCGCAGTGGGGACAGGTCTCGATCTGTACGCCGTGGTACTGTCGGGACACGAGGTCGTACCCGTCCTTGGGGCACTTCATGAAATGCGTGCGGCGCTCCGCCGCAACCCGTGCGGCCTCGGCCTCCTGCCGCTGCTTCTGGAGCAGCTCCTGCTCCCGGAGGGTGAAGTACTCGTCTTCGTTCTTGCTGGGCTTCTCGAGCGTCATGACGACCTCCGCGCCGAATCGCTCGGCGGGGTGTAGCGGGGGGCGCGATCGGCCGGCGACGACGACACGCCGTCGTAGTTGTGATTCTTGCCGCGCGCGATCGCGTCGACCACCTGGCCGCCCTGGAGCACGACGAGGTCGTACGTGCCGCAGGAGCGCAGGCAGCCGTTCTCATAGAACAGGTAGGCGTAGTCGCCCACCTTGCGGCTGGTCACCGGGGTGCCCCAGGCCGCGCGAACCTCCGCTTCGGTCATGCCGGGCCGGATCGTCTGAACGTCCTGCGCCTGCAGCGGCGGCGCGCTCAGCGTCACGGCCGCGGCGGCCAGCAGCCAGGCGAAACGCATCATCGCCTCCCCGCGAGCGCCGGCCACGCCACCAGCGACTTGAAAAAGCCTCGGCCGTCGATCGGTCCCTGGAGTGGATCGATCGCATTCTCCGGGTGCGGCATCAGGCCGACCACCGTGCCGGCGGGGTTGCAGATGCCGGCGATGTCGCGCTCGGAGCCGTTCGGATTGGGCTCGATGCCCGCGTCGGCGGGCAGGTAGCGGACGACGACGCAGTCTTCCGCCGCGAGCCGGTCGAGGGTGTGCGGGTCGGCGGCGAAGCGGCCGTCGCCGTGGGCGACCGGGACCCGCACGCGGTCCCCCGGCTCGAACGCGCAAGTGAAGACCGTGTCGGTCCGGGTGACCACGAGATCGACGGGTTTGGCGACGAACGCCAGCCGGGCGTTGCGCACGAGCGCTCCCGGCAGGAGTCCCGCTTCGCAGAGGATCTGGAAGCCGTTGCAGATCCCGATCACGCCGCCCCCTTCGGCCGCGTGCCGCTGCACCGCCTGCATGATCGGACTGAAGCGGGCGATGGCGCCGGAGCGCAGGTAGTCCCCGTAGCTGAAGCCGCCGGGCAGCATGGCGACGTCGGCGCC
>DATBQV010000162.1:0-4835 GCA_036560625.1 Gemmatimonadales bacterium | reverse complement strand
CGCTGCTGCTGGTGGTCGGGCTCTTCCTCTGGTCCCGCCGGGCTGCGCCGCGCGGGTCAGCGATCCGGCTGGGCGCCGCGCTTTCGCTGCTCTTCATGGTGGGGGAGGCGCTGCTCGGCGCGGGACTGGTCCTGTTCGAGCTGGTCGCGCACAACGATTCTCTCACCCGCGCGTTTTCTCTCGGCGCTCACCTGCTCAACACGTTCCTGCTGCTGGGCTCGCTGACGCTCACCGCGTGGTGGGCATCGGATGGCCCGCCGGTGCGGCTTCGGGGCCAAGGCGCCGTCGCCTGGGCGCTGGGCGCGGCTCTCCTGGCCACGCTGCTCGTCGGCATGAGCGGGGCCATTACGGCCCTCGGCGACACGCTCTTTCCAGCAGCGTCGCTGCGCGAGGGGCTGCGGCAGGACGCGTCGCCGACCGCGCACATTCTGCTCCGGCTCCGCATTCTCCATCCCGCGGCGGCAGTGGCGGTGGGCGCCTATCTCATCAGCCTCGCGGTCGCGATTGCCGCGCGGCGCGACGACCCGCGGCTCGGCCGCTGCGCGCGCGCGCTCGGAACGCTCATCGTGCTCCAGTGGCTCGTGGGGATGGCGAACATCGCGCTGTTGGCGCCGATCTGGCTGCAGCTCGCCCACCTGCTCCTGGCAGATGCGGTCTGGATCACCCTCGTGTTGCTGGCCGCCGTCGCCCTCGCGGACCGGCGCCCGGGGCCGGCCGCGGAGTCGAGGCCCGGGCTCGCCGAGCCCGCGGTCGCAACCGGATCGCGCGCGTGACCGCGACACTGCACCCGCGCCTTGCCGAGATTCAGGGCGAGCTCGAACGCACGCGGGACGATCTCCTCGCAGTCGTCGCGCGCACGCCGGCCGACGTCGCCGTCCAGCGACCGTGCGCCGACGGGTGGTCCATCGCCGAGATCGTCGAGCACCTGCTCATCGTCGAGAACGGCATCGGCCGGCTGCTCGGCCGGCTGGGCAAGCAGGCCGAGACGCTCGGCCCGGAAAAGTCGACCGCCTCGATCATCCCCAGTCTCGATCGGTACGCTGTCAGAGATGCCCGGCGACGGATCGAGTCTCCTCCGGCCGTCGCCCCCACCGGGAGCATGGCCCTGGACGAGGCTGTTGCCGGTCTTGCCGAGAGCCGGGGCAGAATCCTGGAGCTGGTTCACCGGGTGAGCGGACGCGCGCTCGGGAGCCTCACGGCTCCGCACCCGGTATTCGGATCGCTCACGTTCTATCAATGGCTGCTCTTCCTCGCCCAGCATGAGGAGCGGCATACGAGGCAGATCCGGGAGACCGCCCGGCGCCTGTCCGACCAGGCGCCGGCTCCCGGTCACTGATCATCCATTCATCCGGGAACGCCCATGCGTAAGGTCGCCATCCTCCTGATCGTGCTCGGCTTCACCGGCCTCGTGGTCGATGTGCTCGCCGTCATCCGCGTGGCGCGGGATCCGGGGGCGCTCCCGTTCAGCTTCGAGAACTACGGCGGCCCCGGGCCCATCGTCGGCGCGCTGGTGCTGCTCCTCGTCGGACTCTACCTCTTCTCGTCTGCCAGGCGAGAGGACTGAGCCGGCCGCGGGGACTCGGTGACCGCGGTACCCCGGCCCCGCGCCGTCCACTACGCCTGGATCGTCGCGGCCGTCACGTTCGTCACGCTCCTGGTCGCCGCGGTGATGGTCATCGGCCTCGGGCGGCCGGCGGGGGTGCCCGGCGGCCCTCGCCCGACGGTCGAACCGCTCGCGGTCGAGGTCTGAGGAATGGCCATCGTCGGCCCCCTCTTCCCCCGGACGCCGGGTCGGCGCCGTCCCGCCGACGCCGAGCGCAAGATGCGCCCGCCCGCGCACCCGCTCTTCCTTCCGAAGAGCGCCCGTCGGCCGTGGGTGTCGCTGACCACCAGCGCGGTGTTCCACGTCAGCGTGATCCTGCTGGCTCTGTTGCTCACGCGGCAGGAAGCCGAGAAGGCTCAGGAGGAGAAGGGCCCTCGGCCGTCGACGGAGCAGCGGGAGCACGTGATGCCGGTCTACATCCCGCCCCCGCCACCTCAGCGGCAGGTTGCTCCGCCGCCACCTCCGCCGCCTCCACCCCCGAAGGCGGCAACGCCCCCGCCGCCGCTGCCCGTGGCTCCGCCCCCGGCGGTGAAGCAGCCTACGCCGGAGCCTGAAGCGAACGCTCCACCGGAAGAAAAGCGCTCGTCCGGCGCCGAGGAGCCCGACGACAAGACCGTGGGCGACAAGTCGCCGAAAGCGGCTGCGAAAGCGACCACGCCGCCGGTAGACATCTCGACGGCGCCGACCATCGAGTCCGAAGCAAAGCGCATCTTCGGGCGGCAGAAGCAAGGCCCGCCCGCCGGGGCCGGCCCGCGCGACATCCGTCCGCTCCAGACCGAGCTGCCCGATCGCCCGGACAAGTGCGTGCCGCGCCCGTCCGTGCCGGCTGAGTCGGCCGGGGCGCCGCAGATCGGTGTGGCGGTGGGGCGGATTTTCAGGGGGGATAACGGCCGGCCGCTCGCGGGAGCGCACCTCGTGATGCTTGGCACGCCGTACACGTCGTTCACGGACGACAACGGGGAGTATCAGTTCCGGTTCGACATGTCGCTCATCGACAACTGCCGGACGCAATACGTGCGGGTGACCGCGCCGGGCTACGAGTCGCGGCTGCTGGTGCTGGTCGTCGGCCCGAGAAGCCGAAGCGACGACGTGATGCTGCGCCGGAAGCGTTTCTAACGGCTATGAGGGCGAGAGCATCACGTCGTCCTTGAGCCCCATGAGGCCCGCGTCGCGGAGATCGGCGGTGAGCGTGGGAACGTCGAGCGCGTGGTGCACCGCGTCCCGCACGCGGGCGTGCGCCAACTGGAAATCGAGGTGGGCTCTGGTGGGGAGACTACCGCCCGAGTAACCGAGGCCGATCCGCGCCGGCGTGCGCGGCCTGAGGGCCGCCCACGGGTCCAAGCCGGTCACGCGCCGAGGAGCTGCTTCTTGAAGCCTTCGCCGGGTCCGGGGTGCGGACCGATCCACGCCTTGAAGAGCGCGTCCGCGAATGCCTTGCCCTCGATCGCGCCTTTTTCGACGCCTCTCACGCCGATTCGCGTGCCCGTACCGGGGACGTAGGTAAACACGAACTGCTCGCCCTTCTTGATGTCTTCCATGTAGGAGCACAGCGTCTCGAACTGCGCTTTCAGCTCCGTCGACGCGTCGGGCGTGTTGTGCTCGAGCGCCTCGTTCCAGGCGTTGCACATCTTCCCTTTGTCCACGTCGCGCACGAATTGGAGCACGATGTGTCTCGGCTCGTCCGCCGCGAGGATTTTCTCCGCCTCCGCCTCACGGGCAGGCAGGTACAGGCCCGCCACGTAGACCTTGACGATGAACTTTTTTCGGGTGGCGGTGCCGTTGAGGACCAGCGCGTGACCGTCCACCTCGACGTGCGTGGGCAGCGTCACGCCGTCGCGGGTGACGGCAGCACCGGTGTCCTGGGGCGCGCGGGGGGAAATCGGCGGCGCGCCGGGGCCGGCCAGCCCGGCGGCGAGAAGCAAAGCGGCGAGCGTCATGGCGACTCCGTGCTAGGCGCTTACCAGCCCATCCGTTCGCGGAGCGAGGTGACGTGCGCCACGTGATGGCGGCTGTGCCACGCGTACATCGCGAGCAGTTGGTCGAGCGACATCACACCCAACTCGGGGTGGCGGAACTTCCGGGAGAACTGTCCGGGGGCGAGCAGTCGGAGCATCAACACCCACCGCTCGTGTAACGCGTCGATCAGGGCGAGCGAGATGCCGATCGGCGCGGACCGGGCCTCCGGCAGCTCGGCCCAACGCGCCTCGTCGTAGGCCCTGATGGTCGGCTCTTCCTCCGTGAGGGCGAGCTTGAAGCGGGTGTAGGCGTTCAGGTGGCTGTCGGGCAGATGGTGGACGACCTGGCGCACGGTCCAGCCGGCCTCGCGGTAGGGCGTGTCCAGCTTGTCGTCGTCGAGCCCCGCAACCGCTCGGCGGATATCGCTGGGGAGAGCGGCGATTTGATCGATCAGGCCGGGGCGGTCCGCGTCGGCAACGCCGGCCGGCATCTCGAACTTCCCAATGGGATAGCGCAAATCGGTCATGGAGATCTCCGGGACGGGGGCGGTCGAACAACGAACCCCCTACGGCCCAGGACCCCGCCGGGTTTTGTCAGCGCGCCCCCTGGCCTCCGAAGCTGCGGAGCCGCCACCCCTCGGTCCCTCGCTCGAGCCCGGCACGAACGTCCACGGTGTCGAGCGCCGGGTTGCCTCCGCCTGGAGTCGTGCGCGTCGTGCCGCGCACCCGCGCCGTCGCCTGATCGCCGTCGACGGTCACGTCCGACACCTTCCAGTCGGTCTGCATCCGACCACCCGATCCAAAGAAGGACTCGAAGTTGGTCAGTTGCGCACCAGACATCCCGGGGAACGCCTGGCGGGCTCGGGCCGCACTTCCGGCTTCCAACGCCGCCGAGTAAGCCCGAACCGCCGACTCGACCGCTTTGCGGTCGGGCGCCGACGTGCTCGGCAGGGCGGTCGCCGGCGCGCCGACGCTCCCGAGGAGCGCCGAGGCGCCGGACACTGATCGCGCGGTGGGCGCGGGGGCGGCAACGACCGGAGCCGGCTTGGCAGGCTCAGGTGTCGGCTCGACGTTCGTGGGCGGCGGCGGAGCTGCCAGGGCCGATTCCGGCGCCGCCGCGGGTGCCTTGGCCTTGTTGGCGGCTGCGGACTTGCCGGCCGGCGATTTCTTCGGTGCTGCCGCCGCGGGTCGCGTCTCCGGGGGCGCTTGGGCCACCGGGGGTTCCGCCGGCTGGGGCGCTGCGGTCGACGGAGCCTCGACCGGCGCAGGCGCCGTGG
>DATBQV010000161.1:0-4063 GCA_036560625.1 Gemmatimonadales bacterium | reverse complement strand
GACCCGCGCTCGCGGGCGGTGCGCTGCTCACGTTCATGACGTCGCTCGCGTCGTTCAGTGCGCCCTACGTATTCGGCGGCGGCTTCCGGGTGATGACGACCCAGATCGTCTCCACCCGTCTGAACGGCGAAACCGCGCTCGCGATGGTCGAGACCGTGTCCCTAGCCACGCTCGCGCTGCTGGCGCTGGTGCTCTTCCGCGGTGCCGAGCGGGATCTCGGAGGCAGCAAGGGCACGCCGCCCGCGCCGACGCGCCTCGCCCAGCCCTGGCTCCGCCGGGCGGTCACCCTGCTCTCCTGGGGATTAGGCGTCGTCCTGCTGCTGCCGCACCTGACGCTCCTGATCGTGTCGTTCGTTCCGGTCGGTACCTGGACCACCGAAGCGGTACCGCCCGCCTGGACCCTCGGCAACTACGCTACCCTGGTGCGCGACCCCGTCCGCTTCCGGCCGCTGGTGAACAGCCTCTGGCTCGCAACCGCGGCTACTGGCGCGTCGGTCGCCATATCGCTGCTCGCGGGGGCGCTGATCGTCCGGCGCCGAGTGCGGGGCCGGGGTCTGCTCGAGGGCCTGCTGGCGCTGCCGTGGGCGGTGCCGGGCACCGTGTTCGCGATCGCACTGGCGACGGCTTTCAGCGTGAATGCGCCGTGGACTGGTCGAGTCATCCTGATTGGTACGGTCTGGATCCTTCCGCTCGCGTATCTCGTACGGAGTCTGCCCCTGACCAGCCGAGCCACCCTGGCCGGCTTCCGGGCGCTCGACCCGTCGCTGGACGAGGCCGCCGCCTCGCTGGGCGCCGGGCGATGGCGCACACTGTGGGCCGTCACGGTGCCGCTGCTCCGCCCCTCGCTCGTCGCGGGTGCGACGCTCGCCTTCGTCACGGCGCTGGGAGACTTCGTGACGTCGATCGTGCTCTACACCTTCGATACCCGGCCCATCTCGCTCGAAATTCTCGGTAGCCTGCGGCAGGCCGACGTCGGGGTGGCCGCGGCCTACGGCGTGGTGCTCATGGCCGTGAGCGCGCTCGTGTTTGCCCTGGGCGCCGACCGGGGCGGGAGCGGCATCGGATGACCGTGCCCGGCGGCGGCAATCAGCAGCTCCGACGGCTGGGCGTGCTGATCGCGATCGCGTTCGTGGACATGGTCGGGTTCATGCTGGTGTTGCCGCTGCTCCCGTTCTATGCCCTGGACCTCCGGGCGACGCCCTTCCAGATCGGCATCATCTACTCCGCGTTCTCCATCGCTCAGATCATGTCGGCGCCGGTGTGGGGCCGGGTCTCCGACCGCTACGGAAGGCGGCCCGCCCTGCTCATCGGGCTGCTGGCGGCGGCCGCCGCCTATGTCGTGTTCGGGTTTGCCGACTCGCTTTGGCTGCTCTTTGCCTCGCGTTTCGTGCAGGGCGCCGGCGGTGGCACCACCGGCGTCGCGCAGGCCTATGTCGCCGATACCGTCGAGCCCGCCCAACGCGCCCGCGCGCTGGGGTGGCTCTCGTCGGCGACGGCGGCGGCGATGGTGATTGGGCCGGTGATCGGGACGCTGGGCGGTCGGATGGGCCAGCAAGCGCCGGGACTCATCGCGGCCGGGTTGTGCCTGGCGAACGCGGCGTTCGCCTTCTACTGGCTGCCCGAATCGCGGAAGAAGGACGGCTCCGGCCCCCATGTCGCCGTCGGCAAGCCGCTCTGGGAGCCTGCCTGGCAGGCGATCCGCCACCCGACTCGGCCCGTGGCCCGGCTGCTCTGGATTTACGGCGTGGGCATGCTGGCCTTCAGCTCGCTCACCGCCGTGCTGCCGCTGTTTCTGAACGCGGAGTTCCGCGTCACCGAGCGGACGTTCGGGTACTTCCTCACCTACTTCGGCGCGCTCTCGATCATCATGCGGGTGATCCTGCTTGGCCCCATCGTCGAGCGGGTGGGCGAGCTCTGGACGATGCGGCTGGGCTGTCTGTCGCTCATCGTTGGCTGTGCCGCGTACCCGCTCGTACCCGACCTCTGGGTGCTCGCGGCGGTGGTGATGCCCCTCGTTCCGATCGGGACCGCGCTGCTCTTCCCGTCCACGACATCGTTGCTGTCGGCCCGTACGCCCAAGGGTGAGTTGGGGACGGTAATGGGTGTCGCCCAAACCTTCGCGGGCCTTGCCCGGATCGCTGGCCCTCTGGTGGCGACGGCCGCCTTCCAGCACCTTGGGCACCCGGCTCCCTTCCTGATCGCGGGCGGCATCGTCGGTCTGGTGGGCCTGCTGGCCTTCCGGGTCAAGGTCCAGCCGCCTACCCTCAACCCAGCGCCATCACCGGCGCAGGCTCCCGAGACCCCGGCGTAGGCAGAGGAGGCGCGTATGGGCGTGGAGGAGCGGCTCGACCGGCTGGAGCAGCGGTTGGAGGTGCTGGAAACGCTCATGCGCGCGATCGCGGCAACACCCGCGGTGCCGTCCCAAGCGCCATCCGCAGCGCCGCCGGCCCCGCCTCCCCGCACCTCCGCTCCACGGGTTCGCCCGGCAGGCGACGCTGCGGAGCCGGGTGCCGCTCATCTTGCCCCGGAGGCCTGGATCGGCCAGCGCGGGTTGCTCGCGGTAGGCGTGCTCGCGCTGCTCCTCGCTGCGGGCTATCTGCTCAAGCTCTCCTTCGAACGTGGATGGATCACCGAGGCGGGGCGGTGCATCGGCGGCGCGGTCGCGGGCCTCATCGTCGGCGGTCTGGGCTGGCGACTCCTGGCCCGCTATCGCACCTACGGCGCCGCGCTCATCGGGTGCGGTGCAGGCATCATCTATCTCGCCGTGTGGGCCGCCGCCAAGCTGTACGGACTTGTCCCGCCGCCCACGGGGATCGGGGCGCTCGCGCTGGTGTCCCTCGCGCTGGCGGCCATCGCGTACGGCATCGGCGTCCAGGCGCTCGGAACCACGGCGGCTCTGGGTGCGTTCGTCGCCCCGGTGCTGCTCGGACGACAGCCTGCCAACGCCGATGCGCTGCTCGTCTACCTCGGCGCCATGGCGCTTGCGCTGGGCTGGGTCGCGGGGAACAGGCAGTGGCGCTCGACCTCGGCCGTCGTCGCCGCGAGCTTCTTCATCCTCGGATGGTCGGCCGTGGGCGACTCCCACCATCCGTTCGGCGCGCTGACCTATGCCGTCCTGGGCGGCACGGCGGGGATCTATCTGGGTTTGCGGGAGGCGTGGTGGGAAACGCGCCTGCTGGCGTTCTGGGGTGGCTGGGCGCTCCTTGCGACGGTAAGCCCCAAGCTCGATCCACCGTGGCCGACGTTCGTCGCGGGGCTGTTGCTTGCCGCCCCGGTCTGGCTGCACGGCTTCCGCCGCCCGGAGTGGCGCCCGCTCCGATTGCTCGGCGCCGCCCCGGAGGGATGGTCGCTCGGCGAGGCGGTCTACTTCTTTGCGACGCCACTGCTGCTGGGCTGGGCGGTGCGCACGCTCGCTCCGGACAGGTTCGCCGACCACGCGGGGCTCGCCGCCCTCGTGGTCGCCGTCCCCTATCTCGCGGCGGGCTACGGCGGGCTGCGGCCGCCGTTTGCCCTCGTTGGGGCGACGGCGGTTGCCGTCGCCGTCCTGGAGCGCTGGTCGGGTCTCGAGGCGCCGGCGATCCTCCTCACCGCGAGCCTCCTGTGGGCGGCGCTCGACCATCCGCTGGGCCGTTCCGATGGCCGCTGGTACGCGGCCGTTACCGCCGGCGTGGCGCTGCTCCACCTGTTCGGAGAGGATCAGCGGCGCCGAGGCCTTGATGACGCCGCGTTCCAGGGGCCGTGGGCCCTCGTGCTCTGGCTCGCCATCGGCGTGGTGGTGGTGCTTGCGTGGCGGCTCTGGAAGCGGGATCCTGCCACGCCCGCGGCCGGCCTCACGCGCGCGGGCCTGTGGCTGATCGCCGGCGCGCTGACGCTTTTCGGCGTCACCGGCGAAATCCGCCGATTCTTCCAGTTCCGCGAAGCGTCGGCCGAGACGGCCCAGCTTGCCGGCGGTCTCGCCGTGAGCGCGTGGTGGCTGGTCTTTGCCGGCGTGCTCGTCACCGCGGGTTTACGCCGGGACATCCGGCCGGCGCGTCTTGGCGGACTCACGGTGGCCGGGCTCGCC
>DATBQV010000160.1:0-2458 GCA_036560625.1 Gemmatimonadales bacterium | reverse complement strand
CACGGCTGCGGCCGGCCTCGTCCAGGAGCGGCGCCGCATAGGCAAGGACATGCCGCGTCCCACCGTCGTCGCGGAGCAGATCGTACTCCTCTCCCTGCACCGGCTTCCCCGTCGCCGCCGCGCGGGCGAGCGGCAAGGCGCTCAGCGGCAGTAGCACGCCGGCCCGCATCGCGCGATCGGTGGGCGGCGCGACCCAGCCCTCATCCGCACCCCGCGGCATCGCGTGCATCTCGGCGAACGCCGCGTTGACGCGGAGCCGGGCGCACCCGGGCCCCTCGCCCACGGCAATGCCGACCGGCAGCACGTCGAGGAGGGTATCGAACTCGCTCGTTCGGCGCCCCAGGTCCGCGCTCAACCGGTCCACATTCCCCTCGAGGGCGGCGCTTTCGGCCCGCAGCGCCGCCTCGGCCCGTTGCCGCTCCCGAACGTAGCGGAGACCCAGGAAGCACACCGCGCCGAGCAGGAGAAGCGCGAGCCCACCCAAGGAGAGCGTCGTGAGCAGCGTGCTGGTCGCGCCTGACCGAAGGCCCGCGTTGGCGGCGCGCAACTCCTCCTGGCGCTCGATCTCCATCTGGCCGATGAGCACACGCAGACTATCCATGATCACCCGCCCGCGGCCGGTGAGCATGATGGCGCGCGCGGCGTCGGGGCCACGCTCGCGGTAGGCGCGGATGGACTCGTCCAACTCGGCCAGCTTGGCATCGATCTGCTGATTGGTCGCGGCGACCCGGGCGATCCTGTCAGGGTGCCCGGCGGCCATGCGCAGGAGCTGCTGGCGCTGCGCGTCGACGCGCTTGAGCGCCTCAACGTACGGAGGCAGGTAGCGCTCATCCCCCGTAAGGAGGAAACCGCGTTGTCCACTCTCGACGTCCTGCATGGCGGAGAAGGTGCGCTCGAGCTGGAGCAGGAGGCGGCTGGTCCGGGCGGCCTCTTCGCTGGCCGCGACGAAGCGCTCCGTGGTACGGTAGGAGATGACGACGACTGTCCCGAGGAGCCCCAGCGCGACCACAAAGAGGAGGCCGAGCCGGACGCGCAGCGCAGAATTCATCCGACGTATCAGGCACCCGCGGGCGCGCAATCCCCTGTTCCCGGCATGCCGCTGGGCATGCGAGGAGGATCGGGCAGCCGCAGAAGGAAACCTATGGCCCACGCGGCGCAAGGGGCGCCGCGGGGCGCGAACTAGACAGGTGACAAGCTAGGGTCTTTGCGCCCGGCGTACAACCCGCCGCGTGCCCGAGAACGCCAGAGGGGGCCCCGAACCGGAGGCCCCCCCGACGCTCAACACTCGGTCCTGAAGCTTCAGGGACCGGCGAACTTGAAGCCGGCCGTGATCGGTATCAACCGCGCCGACGTGCTCGATCCGTCCGCGTTGAACCCGGCGCCGAACACGTTGTGGAAGCGGCTTTCGAGGAAGAGAGACCCGGGACCGAAATTCAGGTTCAGGCCGGCACCGGCATTAAGCCCGAAACGGGTGGAGCTCGAGTCGAACCGCCCGCGGAAGCTGTAGACCCCCGCCCCGCCGATCACATAGGGGACCACCTTCGTGGTCCGGGTGTGCCCGAACTCATAGATGACGTTGGCCGTGGTGTTGAACTGCTGCCGGCCGGCGAAGCTCAGGGCGGTGGCCCCGACCCGCTGGTACGTGCCGTCGAGCTGAAAGCCGAGCGTGTTGCCGAATGGGTGGACCTGGAAGAGTCCCATTCCCTGCCACCCGGGGGCGAGGGACGGGCCGGCGTCGCCCGCTCCAGGGTCGCCAAGGGGCACAGTGACGCTCCCGGCGACGCCGAAGGTGAAGGGGGACTGCTGCTGAGCCACGGCCAAGCCGCTGGCCAGCATGAGTGCGATTCCAAGCGCAAACGGACGCCAAACCCGCATAACAGCGCTCCTGAGTGGCAGCTATAGACAATGTTCGGGAGAGCGCCTCGATTGGTCAAGCCCACCCGCCTGCGGCGGCGTCCCAAAAGCGAACTGCCCCGCCGCGAGGCGGGGCAGTTCGATACAGCAAGCCAACCGGGCGCCCTTAGGCCTTGAAGCGGAAGCCCGCGGTGATCGGAATGAAGTGGCTGTTGCCGCCGGACACGAACACGTTGTGGAACCGGCCCTCGACGAAGAAGGCCACGTTGTTCTGGATGTCGAAATCGAACCCGGCGCCACCGTTGATGCCGAACTTGGTGCTCGATACTGAGGTCCCGTCGGTGAACTTGGACTTCAGGTTGTAGATGCCGCCGCCACCGAGCACGTAAGGGCGAACCTTGGTCGCCTTCGCGGTCGGGAACCAGAAGACGACGTTGGCCGTGCCGCTAAAAATCACGCCCTTGTCAGCGAGCGGGTCGGCCGCGACTGCGGCGGCGGAGGCCTTGAGTTGCGAGTACATGCCGTCGATCTGGAGTCCGACGGGGCTCGTCGCGGGCTTGTACTGGAAGACGCCCTCGACGTTCCAGCCAGTCTTGAGCGCATC
>DATBQV010000159.1:0-14867 GCA_036560625.1 Gemmatimonadales bacterium | reverse complement strand
GGCGGCGAGCTGGTCGGCGGGTTGCTCGGCGGACGAACGGTGCTGGTGCAGAGCGGCCGCTTCCATATGTACGAGGGGCAGGACGCGGCCACCTGCGCGCTTCCGATCCGGGTGTTCGCGGAGCTGGGCGTCACCGTCCTCATCGTCACCAACGCCGCCGGCGGCATCCGGCGCACGTTCAGCCCCGGCACACTGATGCTCATCGCGGACCATGTGAACCTGACGTTCCGCAATCCGCTCACGGGGGCCGTTGTGCACGGCGAGCAGCGGTTTCCCGACATGTCGGACCCCTACGATCGCGCGCTTCGCGCGCAGGCCGGCGCGGTCGGACGGGGGCGGGGGATCACGCTCGAGTCCGGGGTGTACGCGGGCGTGCTGGGCCCGAGCTACGAGACGCCGGCGGAGATCCGCATGATCGAGCGATTGGGGGCGGACGCCGTCGGCATGTCGACGGTCATCGAGGTCATCGCGGCGCGCGCCCGCGGGCTCCGTTGTCTCGGAATCTCGACGATCACGAACCCGGCGGCCGGAATCGGCGCGACGAAGCTGTCGCACCTCGAGGTGATGGAGACCGCGGAGCGGATGAGGGGCACCCTCGGCGGCCTCGTGGAGCAGATCGTTGCACGGCTCTAGCGGTTGGCGGGACATGAGCGATCGCGTCCGGCTCGGCATCCGGACGGCACAGGTCGGCCTGCTGGTGAACACCGTGCTCGCCGCCGTGAAGATCCTTGCCGGGGTAGTGGGCCGGTCCTACGCGCTCATCGCCGACGGCGTGGAGTCGATCGCGGACATCTTCTCCTCGCTCATCGTCTGGGGGGGGCTTCGGATTGCCTCCCGCTCCGCCGACGACGACTATCCGTTCGGCTACGGGAAGGCGGAGCCGATCGCGGCGGCCGCGGTGGCGCTGCTGCTGCTCGCCGCGGCGATCGGGATCGCCATCGAGTCGGTGCGCGAGATCGTGACGCCGCACCATGCCCCCCGCCCGTTCACGCTCGTGGTGCTGGTGGGCGCGGTCCTGGTGAAGGAAGTGCTGTTTCGCCGGGTCGTGCGGGTGGGCAGCGACGTCGGCAGCACCGCCGTGCGGGCCGATGCCCTCCACCACCGGAGCGACGCGATCACCTCGGCCGCGGCGTTCGTGGGGATCAGCGTGGCGCTGATCGGCGGGCCAGGCTGGGAGTCGGCCGACGACTGGGCCGCGCTCGGCGCGGCCTGCATCATCGTGTATAACGGGATCGGCGTGCTTCGACCGGCGATCGAGGATCTCATGGACCGCGCGCCGGGCGAAGACATGCTCGCGCGCGTCGCCGCGGCCGCCGCTGGCGTCCCGGGCGTGTGTGCCATCGAGAAGCTCAAGGTACGAAAAGCCGGCATGGGTTACTACGTCGACCTCCACGTGCAGGCCGACCCCACGCTACCGCTCCATGACGCGCACGTGCTGAGCGGAATGGTGAAGTCGGCGATCCGGGAGGCGGTGCCGGAGGTGGCGGGGGCGCTGATTCACATGGAGCCGTACAAAAACAGTGAACGGTGAACAGTGAAAACAGTGAACGGTGAACGGTGAACAGGGGCGAGGCACGAGCGACGTAAACCAGGAACGGCAGCGGGGGCGGGCGGGGCCCGTTTACCGTTCACCGTTCACTAGTTTGTCACCGTTCACTGTTTGTCACCCGATCCGGGACTGTGTGGTTGAGGGGCGCCGCCCCCGATCCGAGGGGCGGCGCGGCGGCGATGGCTCGATGCACGAAGTCGAGGGCGTCGGTCACCGCCGTCTCGAGCGGCCGACCGAGCGCGAGCCCGGCCGTCACGGCCGCCGAAAGCGTGCACCCCGTGCCATGCGTGGCCCGGGTGATGATCCTGGGGTGAGTGAACCGGCGGACCCCGGCGCGCGTCACCAGCACGTCGGTGAGCTGATCGCCCTGGAGATGCCCGCCCTTTACGAGCGCCGCAACCGCGCCAAGGGCAACGAGCGCCTCGCCGGCCCGCTCCATCGCCGCGACGTCGCCTACGGCTCGGCCGGTGAGGATGGCCGCCTCGTCGAGATTCGGCGTGACGAGCGTGGCGAGCGGAAGTAACGTTTCGCGGATGGCGACTTCGCCTTCGCCGGTGAGGAGGCGATGCCCGGAAGTCGCCACCATGACGGGGTCTAAGACGAGCGGACCCCAGGCGTTGGCGCGGATCGCGTTGGCCACGAGGCGCACGAGCGCGGCCTCCGCCAGCATCCCGGTCTTGAGCGCAGCCGGGGGCAGATCTTCCGCAAGGGCCGTGAGCTGCGCGGTCACCGTCGCCGCGGAAACCGGCTCCAGCGCTCTGACGCCGAGCGTGTTCTGCGCCGTGACGGCAACGATGACCGACGTGCCGAACACGCCGAACTGATGGAACGTCTTGAGGTCGGCCTGGATCCCGGCGCCTCCGCCGGAATCCGAGCCGGCGATCGTAAGCGCGATCTTCACACGACTCCGTGGCCGAGGCTGCTGCGCATGGCGGGCTCCTTACCGACGCTGATCCGGGATCTTCGCCTCCGCCGGGGGCGCGAGCGTCGCGGCCTCGCCCTCGCGGAGGGCCTCCGGCTGATCGAGGAGGCGCTGGCGACCGGTATCAAGTTCCGCGGCGCCGCCGTAGCCCCGGCTCTCGAAGGTACCACCCGCGGCAAGGCGCTCAAGGCGGCGCTCCAGCACGCGAGCGTGCCGCTGGTGGAAGTGAGCGACCGGGAGCTGGTGGAGCTGGCCGATACCGAGCATCCCCAGGGCATCGTTGCGGCGATCGTGCCGCCGCGCTGGAGTCTCGCCGATCTTACCACCGGGGCGGGGTCGGTCACGGTGGTGCTCGACGGGGTGCAGGATCCGGGTAACGTGGGCACCATTCTCCGAACCACACTCGCGCTGGGAGGCGCCGGTGTCGTGGCGCTCAAGGGAACCGCCGAGCTGCACAATCCCAAAGTGGTGCGCGGGAGCATGGGCGCGCTCTTCCGCCTGCCCGCGGTCTCCGCGAGCGAGGCCGAGCTGGTCGCGTGGATGGCGGACCGCGGGCTCGATCTTTGGGTCGCCGACGCGCGGGGCGAGGCCGTGCCGCCCCGGGCCGGCACGCCGGACGCTCGGCGGCCGATCGCACTGGCGTTGGGGAGTGAGGGAGCCGGCGTGAGCGCCGCCCTCGCCGCCAAGGCCGCGCGGCGGGTCGGCGTTCCGCTCGCGCCCGGGGCGGAGTCGCTCAACGTCGCGGTCGCGGCCGGCATCCTTCTCTATGAGGTCCGCCGTGCCGGTTGAGCTGCTGGAGATGCAGCCGCTGCTGACGGTTGTCGCCGGGGTGATCGGCGCGGTGTTCGGGAGCTTCCTGAACGTCTGCATTCTGCGCTGGGGGGCCGAGCCCAAGGAGTCCGTCGTCAGTCCTCCGTCCCGCTGCCCGCGGTGCGGATCGGGGGTCGCGTGGTACGACAACGTGCCCATCCTGTCCTGGCTGGTGCTGCGCGGCCGTTGTCGCCGCTGCGGGGAGCCGATCTCCATCCAGTATCCACTCATTGAGCTGGCGACCGGGCTCATCTGGGCGCTGATGGCGTGGCGGTCGGGCCCTGAACTGGAGGCCCTGCGAGGCGCGGTCTTCGGCACGATCCTGCTCGGCATCGCCATGACGGACGCCCGGGCGTACGTGATCCCGGATGAGTTTACCTGGGGCGGGCTCGGGTTGGGTCTGGCCTTCGCGCTGGCAGGTGGTCTCCCCGCGCTGGGTACCGCGTTGCTCGGAGCCGCCGTCGGCTTCGGGCTGCTGTGGCTGGTGGGTGCGGCCGGCAGCTGGGTCCTCAAGCAGGACGCCATGGGCGGCGGAGACATCAAGATGATGGCGATGGTCGGCGCGTTTCTCGGATGGCAAGGCGTGCTGCTGACGATCTTTCTCGGCGCCCTTCTCGGCAGCCTGATCTTCGTGCCGCTGGCACTCGCCGGCCGCAAGAAGCTGGTCCCGTTCGGAATCTTTCTCGCGCTCGGCGCGGCGGCGGCCTATATGGTTGGGCCATGGCTCTACGCCTGGTATCTCGGCACCATGGGGATCGCGTGACCCGCGGCATCGTCGGCCTCACGGTCGCGACGATCGCGCTCTGTCTCGCCTGCCGCGGCGAGCCGGTTCGCGCGCAGCGGGACGCCGGCCTGGCGCGCCTGGTCGATAGCCTCAAGCCCGCGGTGGAGCGCGCCGCCGGCTTCCCGTTCAAGCGGACGCCGGGATCCGCGCTCCGGAGCCGTGAGCAGGTGCACGCCTATCTCGTCGCGAAGCTCCGTCAGGAGCTGCCGGCCGAGCGGATGCACGGCATCGAAACCGCCTACCGACTGCTCGGCATGCTGCCGGACACGCTGCAGCTCGAGCATCTGCTGCTGGACCTGTACAGCGAGCAGGTCGCGGGCTTCTACGATCCCGACTCGACCATGCTCTTCGGCGTGGCCGACGCCGATCCGCTCCAGCTCCGGCTGGTGTTGGCGCACGAGATGGTGCATGCGCTCCAGGGACAGTACCTCCCGCTCGACTCGATCCTGCACGACATCCGCAGCAACGACCGGCTCGCCGCGGCCCAGGCCGTGCTGGAGGGCCAGGCGACACTCGTCTCGATCCGGGTGCTTTCGCCCGGCGTCGACGTCACCGCCCAGCCCGAGTTCTGGGACGCGTACCGCGAGCAGGTGACCGCCCAGCAGGGGTCCATGCCGGTCTTCGCCGGTGCCCCGTTGCTCGTGCGCGAGACGCTGCTATTTCCCTATCTCGACGGCGCCCAGTTCATGCAGTGGTGGCAGCAAAGCCCCTACAGGGACTCGCTGCCCATGGGGGCGCGCATGCCGGCATCCACCGAGCAGATCCTTCACCCGGACCGGTATCTGAAACACGACCAGCCGATCCGGCTCCGATTCGCGTCGGGGCCCGCGCGCTTGTACGAGGACGGTCTGGGGGAGGTCGAGATCCGGGTGCTCGAGGCACAGCTCCGCGGCGAGACCGGCCTTCCCCAGACCGCGGTGCCGCTCGGCTGGGGCGGCGATCAGTATGCCGTGTACGAGACACCGGGTGGACCGGCCATCGTCTGGTACGCGGTATGGGACGACGAGCAGAGCGCGGACCGCTTTGCCCGGGCGACCGGGCGCCGTCTCGGTGCACGCGTTCGACCCGGCTACAAGGCACGGTTCGAGCGACTGCCGCTCGACGGCCGGCCGGGCTCGCGCTTCGTGATGGCGCCCGCGGGGTGGGCGCTTTGGAAAGCACTGCCGGAGGCGACCACGGTCCCCTGACCGGCGGACCTCGCGCCTTGCTCTAACTCCTTCCTGCGGTTACTCTTCTGCGCTTATGTTCGACCAGCTGTCCGACAAGCTCAACGCGGCGCTCAGCAAGCTCACCGGTCGCGGCGTCCTCACCGAGGACGCAGTCAAGGAAGGGCTGCGGGAAATCCGGCGGATCCTGCTCGAAGCCGATGTCAGCTTCGATTTGACCCGCGAGTTTCTGGAGCGGGTGCAGGCCAAGGCGGTCGGCGTCACCGCGATCAAGGACGTCCGCCCCGGGCACCAGCTGGTCAAGATCGTCTACGAAGAGCTGGTGGCGCTGCTCGGCGAGAAGCAGGCGCCGCTCGCCTTTGCCTCGGTTCCACCGACCGTGATTCTGATGGTCGGCCTCCAGGGCTCGGGCAAGACGACAACGGCGGGCAAGCTCGCCAAGCGGCTCAAGCTGGAGCAGAAAGCGCCCTATCTCGTGGCCGCCGACGTGTACCGGCCGGCGGCGCAGGAGCAGTTGGCCACGCTGGGCAAACAGGTGGACGTGGGCGTGCATGTGGAGCCCGGCGCCACCGACGTGGTCGGCATCGTCAAGCGCGGCATCGAGGCCGCGGGCAAGGCGCGGGCGCGCACGGTCATCGTCGACACGGCAGGCCGGCTCCAGATCGACGATGACATGATGACCGAGCTGACGAAGCTCAAGGCGGCGGTGGCGCCGCATGAGATCCTGCTCGTCGCCGACGGAATGACCGGCCAGGACGCCGTCCGCATAGCGCAGGGCTTCCACGCCGCGCTCGGCATCACCGGCGTCGTGCTCACCAAGATGGACGGCGATGCGCGCGGGGGCGCGGCTCTCTCCATCTACGGCGTAACGAAGGCGCCGATCAAGTACGTCGGCGTGGGCGAGCGGCTGGACGCGCTCGAGCCGTTCCACCCCGACCGCATGGCGGGGCGCATTCTCCAGCAGGGCGACATCCTGTCGCTGGTGGAGAAGGCCCAGACGGTCGTGGACGAACAGGAGGCCGAGCGGCTCGCCAAGAAGGTGAAGTCGAAGAAGGGGCTCGACCTTTCCGACTTTCTCGGTGCCATGAAGCAGATGCAGAGCATGGGGCCGCTCAAGAACGTGCTGGGGATGCTGCCGGGGGTGAACCCCGCCATGCTGCAGGCCGCCAAGATCGACGAGAAGAAGCTGAAGCACGTCGAGGCCATCGTGCTCTCGATGACGCCGAAGGAGCGAGCCGACCCGGATAGTCTCACGGGACAGCGCCGGCTCCGGATCGCGAAGGGCTCGGGCCGGACGGTGCAGGAAGTGAATCAGCTGCTGGCGCAGTTCAAGCAGATGCAGAAAGTGATGAAGATCGCCGGGAAGACCGGGGGATCGTTGCCCCGTATGCCGTTCGGGCCTCGCTTCCCCAACTAAACCCGCTACTCGGGAACACGAAACATGGCTACACGCATTCGCCTGCGCCGCGTCGGTCGCAAGAAGCTGCCGCTGTATCGGATCGTCGTCGCGGACCGCGAGGCCGCCCGCGACGGACGGTTCATCGCGGTGCTCGGCACCTACAACCCCAAGGGAAAGACGACGGCCGACAAGGTGCAGGTGGACGCCGAGCAGGCTCGGCACTGGCTGTCCAAAGGGGCTACGCCCAGTGAGACGGTCCATGCGCTGCTCAAGCACGTCGGAGTCATCGCGTCGCCTTCGGCGTGACCGGTGAAGCACCGCGCCACCTCGCGGTGGCGCGGCTGCGCAGGCCGCACGGGCTGAAGGGTGAGGTAACGATCTTCCCGCTCACCGACGATCCGGCGACGGTGTTCGTGCCGGGGCGGGGTCTGTGGGTGCTGGACCTGGAGGGGCAGGTCGTCGGCGGGCCGCTCACCATCGAGCGCAGCCGGGCGTACCACCGGGAATGGCTGGTGAAGTTCCAGGGAATCGACTCGCGTGATGCGCTCGACCCCTGGCGCGGCCGGTTCCTTGGTCTCCCGGCGGAAGATCTGGCGCCACCGGCCGACGGCGAAGTCTACCTCCACGAGCTGGAAGGCTTCGCGGTGCGGCTGGAAGACGGAACGGCGGTCGGGTTGGTCTCCGGCGTCTACGAGCTGCCGGGCGGCGTGATGCTGGAGGTGCAGGGGCCGAAGCGCGAGTTCTTGTTGCCGTTCAAGCGCGAGTTCGTGCGCGACGTCGACCGCGCGGGCCGCCGGCTGACGGTGGCGCCCCCCGCCGGGCTGATCGAAAGCTGATGCTCACGATCGACGTGGTGACGCTGTTTCCCGAGGTGATCGAGCCGTTCACCTTGGCCAGCATCCCGCGGCGTGCGGTCGAGGCGGGGTTGGTGCGGTTTCAGTTGGTCCAGCTCCGCGAGTTTACGCACGACCGCCACCATACCGTGGACGACTACGCGTACGGCGGCGGTGCAGGGATGGTGCTTAAGCCGGAGCCGTTCTTCGAAGCCGTCGACCGGCTGCGCCAGGACGGTCCGCTCGGCCCCCTCGTTCTCCTCTCGGCGCGGGGCCGGCGGTTCGGGCACGCCGACGCGGTGCGGTTCTCGGTGGGCGAGCGCCTCACACTGCTCGCGGGCCACTACAAGGACGTGGACCAGCGCGTGGCGGACGGGCTCCGCGCCGAGGAGCTGTCGATCGGTGACTTCGTGTTGTCGGGCGGCGAGCCGGCCGCCATCGCGGTGCTCGATGCGGTCGTCCGGCTCCTGCCGGGCGCGTTGGGCGACCACGAATCGGCCAGCGCCGATTCGCACTACGACGGGCTGCTGAGTCCGCCGAGCTACACCCGGCCGCCGGAATACCGGGGACTCGCCGTCCCGGAGGTCCTGCGGTCGGGCAACCACGCGGACATCGTGGCGTGGCGCCAGGCGGAAGCGGAGCGCCTCACGCGCGAGCGGCGCCCGGACCTGTGGACGCAGTATCTTGAAGAGCAGTCGTAATTCACGTAGCGCCCGACGGCGCGGAGGTTTCGACGATGGAGCGGTTGGCGGCAGTCGCCCGTGAGGGCTTGCGCTCGGACATCCCCGCGTTCGATCCGGGGGACACCGTTCGGGTCATGGTGCGCGTGAACGAGGGCGAGAAGGAACGGCTCCAGGCGTTCGAGGGGATCGTGGTGGCGCGGCGCGGCGGCGGCATCAGCGAGAACTTCACCGTTCGCAAGGTGTCGGCCGGCGTCGGCGTCGAGCGGATCTTCCCGCTCCACAGCCCGATGATCGCGTCGGTGGAGCTGGTGCGGCGCGGACGGGTTCGCCGGGCCAAACTGTACTACCTGCGGCGGCTGTCGGGGAAGGCCGCCCGGATCCGGGAGAAGCGCGAGAGCTGAGCGATGCCGGCCCTCCCCGTGCCGACGCTGGCCCGCGAGCGGGCCGCGTGGCGTGAGGGGCGGCTGCTCGTCGGGGTGGACGAAGTCGGCCGTGGCCCACTGGCAGGTCCAGTGGTCGCCGCGGCCGTCGTCTTTCCGGAGGGATGCCGTCGCCTGCGGGGTCTGCGCGACAGCAAGCTGGTGCCGGCGCCCCGCCGCGACCAGCTGGCCGCGGTGATCCGCGCGGTCGCTCTGGGCATCGCGGTCGGCGCCGCTTCGGTCCGCGAAATCGACCGCCTCAACATCCGCGTCGCTTCCGCCCTCGCCATGCGCCGCGCGCTGGTCCGCCTGTTTGCCCGCCTCCCCCAGGGGGGCCCCGCGTGGGTGCTGATCGACGGCCTGCCGCTTCCGGAAATCGGTGTCGCGCACGAGGCCCTGGTCGACGGCGACGCCCGATGCTGCTCGATCGCCGCGGCGGCCATCATCGCCAAGACCGTCCGCGACGCACTCATGCGGCGGCTGGCCGTCCGCCACCCCGGATACGGGTGGGACACCAACGTCGGCTACGCCACGGAAACCCACCAGGAGGGGCTCAAGCTTTTCGGCGCCACCTGCCACCACCGCCGCACGTTTGCACCCGTCGCCCAGCTCCAGCTCGATTTCACGTGACCGACGCATTCACCACGGAGGGCACGGAGAACACGGAGGATCCATTTTCGCGTCCTCCACCTTCCCGCGTTTTCCGTGCCTTCCGTGTCCTCCGTGGTGAATGCGTTGCGCTGATGCTCGGGTTGCCGCTCTCGCTCGCCCTCGTGCTAGCTGGCCCCGCCACCGCGCAAACCAACGCCGAGCGGATTCTGTCCGACCGGGACACCCGCTCGCACGACTACGACCTGGTGCACCAGCGCATCGAGGTCTGGGGCTTCGACTGGGACTCTCTCGCGTTCATGGGCCGCGTCGCGACCACGGCCGTCTCGCGCCGCTCCGGGCTCGACCGCATCGTGCTCGATGCCGGGCATCTGCTGGAGGTCCAACGCATCAGCCAGGGACGGGCCTCCCTCGGCTTCGACCGCCCCGGCGACTCGCTGATCGTACGGCTCCCCCGTGCCGCGCGCTTCGGCGACACCGTGCGGTTCGTCGTGGAGTATCGCGGTCGGGTGGCGCAGGGACACGGGCTCTACTTTTTCCCGGCGGAGCCCGGGCGCCGCGGGCGACAGATCTACAGCGGCGGCGGGACCGACGGGAATCCCAACTGGTTCCCGACCTACGGCGGCCCGGAGGACAAGGCGACCTGGGAGGTCGTCGCCACGGTGCCGGCCGAGCTGTCCGTCGTCTCCAACGGCCGGCTGGTCGACGATCGGCCCGCGCGCGCCAAGACCCATACGGTTCGGTGGGCGCAGGAGCGCCCGGCTTCGACCTACCTCGTGTCCCTCGTCGCGGCACCGCTCGTCAAGCTCGCCGACCGATGGCGGGGCGTGCCGCTCGCGTACTATGTCGCGCCGGGAACCGATACCGCTCGGGCCCGCGCCGTGTTCGGGATGACGCCGGACGTGTTGGCGACATACACCCGCCTTATCGGCACCCCCTTTCCCTGGGCCAAGTACGCGCAGGTCACCGTGACCGACTACTTCGGCGGCATGGAGAACGTGAGCGCCACGACGATGGCGGACTGGCTGCCCGATCGGCGCGCGGACCTCGACCGGCCGTGGTACCGCGAAGTGCTCATTCCCCACGAGGCGGCGCACAACTGGTTCGGCAACTACGTCAGCACCGCGAACTGGGCGAACTACTGGCTCAACGAGGGGTTCGCGCAGTTCATGGTGGGGCAGTACTGGCGGGTGAAGCGGGGGGACGCCGCGGCGGAGGACGCGTACCTCTCGGACTACCGCCAGTACCTCGAGGCGGACGGTGCCCGCCGCATGCCGTTGGCGGCCCTCGGCTCGAATAACATCTACCCCAAGGGCTCACTCGTGCTCCGCATGCTGCGACTGGAGCTGGGTGACGAGCGATTCTGGGCCGCCATCCGCCGGTATCTCACGCGCCACGCCTTCGGCAACGCCACCAGCGCCGATCTCGCGCGCGCGGTGCTGGAAGCGACCGGCGACAACCTCGACTGGTTCTTCGACCAGTGGGTGTATGCCGCGGGCCATCCGGAATTCAACGTCACCGCCACGTACGACAGCACCGCGCACACGCTGGCCCTGGCGATCGCGCAGACGCAGCGGGACACCTTGCCCGCCGACTCGACCGGACTGCGCTACACCGTGCCGGAGGTGTTCCGCGCTCGCGTCGCGGTCCGCATCGGCACGGCGGTCGGCGACACGGTGCGCGAGGTGGAGCTGCGTCAGCGGGCGGAGACGCTCAGCGTCGGCGGGCTCGCCGGGCCTCCCACGATGGTCGTCTTCGACGACGGCAATCGCGTACTCAAGACACTCACGTTCGATCAACCGACGGCGTGGCTCGCGACCCAGCTCCGGCGCGATCTCGATCGGTGGAGTCAGGCGTGGGCGATCAACCAGCTCGCCGGCCGCGCCTCCGATGCGGAGGCCGGCACGGCACTCGCCCGCGCGGCGGGTGAGGCGGGCAGCGTCACGGTCCGGGCCCTCGCGGCCGAGGCGTTAGGCCGCTTCCCCGCGACCATCGCGCTCCCCGCGCTCGAGGTCGCCGTCCACGACTCCTCCGCCGGCGTGCGGGAAGCCGCCGTGGAAGCACTCGCGGGCGCGCCCGGCGCCGAGGCGCTGTCGCTCGCCCGGGCCGCGTTCAACACCGACTCGAGCTACGCGGTGCGGGCCGCGGCGGTCGCCGCCGTCGCCGAGATCGATTCCGCGGGTGCGCACGACATCATCGCCGCCGCGCTCACGACGCCATCGTACCGATCGGTGATCCAAAGCGCGGCGCTGGCGGCCGCCGTCCGCACCGGTGATCCGGGACTCGTGCCCGCGCTGGAGGAGCGGATCGGGGACCAGCCGCTCGTGGCCCTGGCGCTCGCCTGGTTCGCCGGGCACGGGAGCGACGCGGCCCGGGATGCATTGGCTCGGCACCGCGACGACGAGCGGGAGTGGGTGCGGCGATGGGTGGCGCGGGCCTACCGGCGGAGCGGACTTACTTCGAGCGGGGGAAGCGGAGATTGAGGAAGCCCCGCACCGCCTGC
The DNA here is from genome assembly GCA_036560625.1 of Gemmatimonadales bacterium. Lineage (GTDB taxonomy): Bacteria > Gemmatimonadota > Gemmatimonadetes > Gemmatimonadales > GWC2-71-9 > DASQPE01. The sequence goes on along the minus strand of DATBQV010000159.1, from coordinate 3,190 downwards.
CAGTAACCCTCCTGGCCCGGCGTGCGCTTCCATAGCGCGCTGGAGCCGTGCCGCCCTTCCGCTTCCGGCACGTAGGAGCGGCGCAGGCCCGGCGCGATCACAGCGAAGATCGGGCGCCAGTCGCTCTCGGAACGGGCGGCCGTGATGAACACCGGCACCGTAATCGCCCGGGCGGCGTCGGTGACCATCTGCGGCCCGCCCGGCGATACCGGGAAGTACTCTCCCGGCGAAAATGCGAGCACGCCGTCCACCAGCCCCTTCCGCTGACCCGCCACGACCAACACGAGCGCCGCTGAGTAGGAGCTGCCCCAGGCCAGGAGCTGCCCTTTGGCGAAGTGTTCCCTGGCGTAGCGCAGCGAGGCCTCGACGTCCTGCCGCGCGGCCAGCATCGACACCGGCCGCTTCTCGGCATCCGCCCGCTTTGCGGTCTCGTTGACCACACCGTTCGCCTCTTCCCCTGAGCGCTGGTCCACGGCCATGCAGTTGAATCCCATGGCGACCAGGCGGGGCGCGATCTCGCGGTATTCTCCTCGACTGGCCCCGGCCTGATGGAAGAGGACGATGAAGGGGCTGGCAGGGGGCAAAGGGGTGTAGAGGTCGGCGGTGATCGGCAGGCTGTCGTCGGACTCGAACGCGATCGTCCTCGGCGCCTGGGCCGCGAGCGGCCCGGCGGCGAGCAGGAGCCCCGCGACGGGAAGTACGGCGAACGCGGAGCGGCTCACAGCCATCCGGCGACCTCCACGAGCCAGGGCACGGTGGTGTCCGGCTCCGCGACGCGGGGCACGGTGCGCACTCGGTCGATGCCGGACAGCCGCGCGATCGCGGGGCCGTTGCCGCCGCTGGATTCGTCGGACGCCGCGGGCGCGCTGAGCACGATCCCCGCCACGCGGAGGCCCGCGAGGTCGAGCGCGCTCAAGGTGAGCAAGGTGTGGTTGATCGCACCAAGGCGATCGGCGGCCACCACCAGCGCAGTCGCACCGAGCGCCTGAGCGAGATCCACGACGCTCCAGTCCCAGCCCATCGGCGTGAGCAGCCCGCCCGCGCCCTCGAGCAGCAGCACCTCGGCCTGGGTCGCGAGCGACTCGATCTCGGCGGCAAGCTCGTCGAGATCCACGAGGCCGCCTTCGACATCGCAAGCAAGCGCCGGGGCGATCGGCGCCCGGAATCGCCGGAGCGCGCGAGCCGGGGCCCGCTGCCCGGTCGCGGCCGCGAGGAGCACGCCGTCCTCGGTCGGAGAGGGAACGTCCCGGCAGCCGGTTTCGACGCCCTTGATCGCCACGACCGAGCGGCCGGCGCTCGTGAGCGCCCGCGCGAGCGCGCAGGCGATCCAGGTCTTGCCCACGCCGGTGTCGGTGCCGGTGACGAGCACCCGAGTACTCATGCCCCGCCCAGCTCGGCCAGCGCCTCGGCGGCCGTCGCCGGCTCGCCGTCGAGTGCCCGGTCCGCCAGGGCGTTCCAGTACATAAGGTCGGGAGTCCGCGGGGAGGGTTGCGGGAGACTACGGGCGATCCGAGGCGAAGGCAAGCAGTTGTCTCAAGGGCCGGTCGAGACTCCCTCCGGCGGGTGGTACAGGAGCACCTTCTGCACCGCGCGCAGGCGGTCGGCGAACTCGAGTGGTGTGAGGTCGTACACCTCGTCGTCGGCGCCGGTGAGCGCGGACATCGCGCCCGCGGCGCCCTCGCCCATGCGGATCTCCGACTTCTGGATGAGGCGGAGCTCGCTGATCTGGCCGACCGACACTGCGGCGAGCGAGTCGCCCCGGCGGACGTGCAGTGACTCGCCCTCCAGCTTGACGAGTCGCACGTCCCAGAGGATGCGCCCGTCGCCCAGCGTGATCTGCCAGCGGTCCGCACTGGGCGCGCTCTGGGCGGCACCAGGGGTGGCGAGGGGGGCTGCCAGGAGGCACAGGGCGATGCCGATTCCGGATCGCATGGCAGGCTTCCGAGCGGTCTCTTGAGTTTCAGGGGGGCCCCGGCCACGTTTTCAGGGCCGGGGGGGCGTAGCTCAATTGGTAGAGCAAGGGACTTTTAATCCCTAGGTCGTGGGTTCGATTCCCACCGCCCTCACTTGCCTAAGATAAGGGCCGGGCCCTCCGCCGCTAGAAGTCCTTGCGGCGAAAGCGCCAGAGGCTCAGCGCGCAGGGCACCCCGGTCCATAAGAGCAACGCTCCCACCGCGATAACTGTCCCCCATGCCGTTCCCAAGAAGTGCTCGAACACCGCCCCCGTATAGCCCATGAGCGCCGCCGAGTCGAACCGGAGCAGGAGGAGCACCCGGCCGAGATCCACGGGGTTCAGCAGCGTGAGGACGATCAGCGGCCGCTCCAGCGGATAGTCGCCGAACGTCGTGACGACCAGCAGAATCAGTCCGTCGTACACCACGGCCGCGAGCAGCCACGCCACGATGGCCGCGCCGAGACCGCGGGCGCGGTCGTCAATAGTCACTGCTGCGAGACTGGCGATGGCGGTGAAGGCGAACGTGAGCAACACGCCGGTGCCGAGCAGGCCGAGAAAGGCCGGGAGGGACTCCCGATCCAACGCTCCATGCCAAAGGAACGGGGCGCCGATTCCGATCACTAGGCTGGCCACGAGCGGGAGCGACAGTCCCAGGTACAGTCCCCGAAAGAGCGCGCCGCGACGGACCGGTTGCGCCAGCAGCAGCTCGGTGAAGTCCCGCGCGTTGTAGAGGTACATCGTCCCGAAGATCAGACTCACGAGCGGCACCAGGAGCAAGACCACGCTCAGGAGGCTCAGCATCGCGCCGGCGTCAGTTCCCCCGAACCGCAGGAGCCCCTCCGTGAGCGCGAGCAGGATCGCGCCGTACGCCAACACGCCCCGACTCCGCCGCACGTCCTCCAGCTCGTACTTGAGCACCTTGAGCGTCGCGCTCATCGCGCGCCGCCGCGCATGAGGCCCGCAATCGCGCGCTCGAGTTTCGCTTCGCCCGTTTCCAGGCGGAGCCGTCCGAGCGGACCCGCGAACCGCACCGTTCCGTCGAGGAGAAACACGACGTCGTCAACCAGGTCTTCGAGCTCGCTCAGCACGTGCGACGTGAGCAGAATGGAGGCGCCGCCTCGCGCGGCCACCAGGATACGGTCCTTGAGCACGCCGCTCGCGATGGGGTCGAGGCCGGCGGTCGGTTCGTCCAGGATCAAGAGTGTCGGCCGAAAGAGGAAGGCGATGGTCGCGTTC
>DATBQV010000158.1:0-2178 GCA_036560625.1 Gemmatimonadales bacterium | reverse complement strand
CAGGAGGTTCCCCATCACGAAGTAGGCCCACGGATTCGAGCTGATGCTGCCGAACAGCGTGCCCGTGAGGCCCGCCAGAAGGCCCAGACTCGCGTAGACCAGCGCGAGTCCGAGGGCATAGACGAGGGTAAGCGCGACGGTCCGCCGGCGCGAGCGTGCCGCGGCCCCGCTGCCGCCCAGGATGCCCGCGGTGATCGGAATCATCGGATAGACGCACGGCGTCAGGCTGGTGGCGAGACCGGCACCGAACAGAATCGGGAGGGCGAGCAGCGGGCGATCGCGCAGCGTCGCCTCGAGTCCCTGGCCGAGGGCAAGAAGGAGCACGGCTGGAGTATAGCGGCCCTCGGCCGGATCTGAGGAGCGTCTGACCGCCGGCTGAGGCCGGCACGTTACCGTCTCTCATCACGCTGCGCCAAGTCCGCATTCAGGAATGGAGAACGACTCATGTGCCCCCAGACGATCGCTCCCCCGTCGAGCGCCGTTGGCTCAAGCTCGGCGCGCCCCGCTCCACAGCGTCCCACGACGCAACGACAGATGGACGAAATGGTCTCCCGCCTGCAAGATGGCGCCGCCCGCCTGGCCCTGCTCCCGCTCCATGATCGGATCGGGCTCGCGCGTGCCATGCAGGCCGGCTACCTGCGGCTGGCTGAAGAGATCGTTCGGGCCTCGTGCGCTGCCAAGGGCATCCTCGGCACTCCCGCCGAGGCTGAGGAATGGGCGCTGGGGCCGCTCTTTGTCGTCCGGCAGCTCCGGCTGGTGGCCGAGTCGTTGAGTGCACTGGCCCGCACGGGGAACACGGCGATCGGACCCGTAAGCCGGACCGCCGATGGGCAGGTGACGGTCGGAGTGTTCCCGGCGGGTCCGATCGACCGCGTGCTCTATAGCGGCATCACGGTGGACGTGCACATGCAGGAGGGTGTGACCGAGGCGGCGATGCATGCGGCCCGCGCGTCGTTCTACCGCGGTCGACCGCACCAGGGACGGACGGTGGTTGTGCTGGGCGCGGGTAACCTCGCTTCGATTCCGGCAATGGACGTGATCACCAAGCTCTTCAACGAATCGAAGGCCTGCCTGCTCAAGATGAACCCGGTGAATGCCTACCTCGGCCCGTTGATGGAGGCCGCATTCGCCGAGCCGATCCGGCGGGGGTTCCTCCAGGTTGCGTACGGTGAGGGCGACGAGGGCGCGTATCTCATCGGGCACCCGGGAATCGACGAGATCCACCTGACGGGGTCTGACCATACGTACGATCGAATCATGTGGGGGCCGCCGGGGGCGGAGCGCGACGCGCGAAAAGCACGCAACACACCGCTCGTGACCAAGCCCTTTACGGCCGAGCTCGGCAACGTGTCGCCGGTGCTCGTCGTCCCAGGGCCCTACAGCGACAAGGAGCTGGCGTTCCAGGCGGAGAGCATCGCCGGCGCGGTTACCTGCAACGCCTCCTTTAACTGCAACTCCGCCAAGATGCTGGTGACCCCCAAAGGCTGGGATCGGCGGGGCGCCCTCCTTGGCTCGCTGGAGCGGACGCTGGCGGACGTTCCTCCGCGGCTCGCCTACTACCCCGGCGCCGTCGAGCGTTGGCGCGACCTGACTCAGGGACGGAACGGACTCAAGACGATCGGGACGGCGGCCGACGGAGAGCTCCCCTGGACCCTCAACTACGGCCTCGACGCTGACGACGCGACCGAGCGGGCGTTCAGGACCGAGCCATTCTGCGCGATCCTGTCGGAGACCCAGGTGGGGAGCGATGATCCGGTAGAGTTCCTCGACCGCAGCGTGGAGTTCGCCAACCAACGCCTGTGGGGCACGCTCACCGCGGACATCGTGGTACACCCGAAGCTGCTCAAGGATCCGGCGGTTGCCGCCGCGCTGGAGCGGGCCATCAGCCGGCTGCGCTATGGCGTGGTCACGGTGAACAGCTGGAGCGGCTGGGCGTTCGCCTACAGCAGCCCGCCATGGGGCGCGTACCCCGGCTCGACCCGGGCGGACATCCAGAGTGGCGCGGGCTGGGTGCACAATACGCCGATGCTCGAGGGCCTCGAGAAGGCCGTCCTCCGGCATCCGCTCACCATCGTGCCGAAGCCGGTGACGTTCCCGAGCCACCGCTCCGCCTCGGCACTCCTGCCGCGGGTCACGCGCCTGGAGGAACACGCAAGCTGGGCGAAGGTGCCGGCCGTG
>DATBQV010000157.1:0-4147 GCA_036560625.1 Gemmatimonadales bacterium | reverse complement strand
GCGTTCTTCTCCGGGCGCCTGCCTCTGGACGCGCACGGCTTCGGCATCGTGACGTTCGTCCAGGCACTGTGGCTGATCTGGCTGGGCGTGCTCTTGTGCCGGGAGGGCGAGCCGGCCGCCCTTCCGGGGCGCGCCTAGCTCACAGGGCAAGGCCTTCGTCGGCCGACGGGCCGTAGGCCCCGGGGACCGGTATGCCGAGCAAGCGATAGTACACGCCGAGCTGGGCGCGGTGGTGCACCAGGTGGCTCATCAGCATCGTGCGCAGCAGCAGCCGCTTCGGCAACTGCACGATGATCTTCGGCCCCATCCGCAGGGTCCAGGGCCGCTCGAGCGCCGCGAAGTCGACCCCCTCCAGCACGGTCCGGAACCTGGCCACGTTCGCGTCAAGCACCGCGACCAGCTCGGCCCCGGTTCCAACCTCGGGCTTGGGTTGGCGCGTGGCGATGTCCTGCCCGTCGGTCTCGAGAATGAGCGTGCCTCGGCCCGTGAGATCGGCCACGTGGTTCGCCAGCGCCCGGAGCGGGCGTGAGCTTTGGTGGGGCCGCCAGTCATCCTTGCCGGCGGGGTAGCGCTCGAGGAAGCGACGGGTCGTGGCAAACTCGGTGTCGAAGTCGGGATAGAGCAGCGCGGCCACGGACAGCGATCCGGGCACGGCGCCGGCTGGGCGCGTGGCGGTCATTCGGGTTCCTCCTGCGTCAGTCCGAGTAGCGATCGTGGTGCCGGACCCACAACTGCGGCCCGTCCTCCTCGTCCCGCCCCTTCGGAGTCAGATCCAGAAACTGATACGTCGTATTGAGCATGTCGATCCCGCGGGCGTAACATGAGTAGGTGTGGAACACGCCGCCAGTGCCCCGATAGAACACGCTGACGCCTTCGCGATCGGAGAACCCCTCGTCGGTCTCGCGGTAGTTGTACATCACCGCCCCGCTCCGCAGCGTCTCCGGCGTGAACGATACGTGATAGTCGTAGTTGAAGTCGTTGTTCCCGGACGAAACCCACTTGAACTTCCAGCCCATCCGCTGCTTGAAGCGCTCGATCGTGGCGAGCGGCGCCCGGGACACGGCCACCATGCTCACGTCCCGGTGGTTCAAGTGGATTCCCATGGCGTCGAAGTGATCGGCCCAGAAGGAGCAGTGCCGGCAGCCCTCCGCCGACTCGGGCGCGAACATGAAGTGATAGACGACCAGCTGGCTATGGGGGCCAAAGAGCTGCGCCAATGTTTCGCGGCCGTCAGGCCCCTCGAACAGGTACGGTTTCTCCACCCGCACCCACGGCAGGGCCCGCCGGTCCCGGGTCAGCCGGTCGCGGAGCCGAGTGAACTCCTTCTCCTGAGCCAGCAGCTCGAGCCGCGCCGCGAGCCATTGCTCTCGCGTGGCTACAGGGTGGTCCTTGATGGCGCTGCTTCCGGCGCTTACCATGGGTACCTCTTCGGCAGGTGGGTGGGCCTTGTCTGCGATCGCCTGCCGGTACAATATCCTACCACTTGGTTGAACGTCAAGCATGGCCACTCTCGCGGAGTCTCGGCTGGACCAGGTCTACGGCGCCATCGCGGATCCCACGCGGCGCGCCATCCTCACCGTGCTCGCCCGGGGCGACGCGAACGTGGGGAGCCTCGCCGAGCAATTCCCCATCTCGTTCAACGGCGTGTCCAAGCACGTCAAGGTGCTCGAGCGCGCGGGCCTGGTGGAGCGGCGGGTCCGGGGACGCGAGCACTGGCTCCGGCTTCAGGCCCGCCCGCTGCGGGACGCGGCCAATTGGCTGGCACACTACCGGGCGTTCTGGGATACCCGCCTCGATGCGCTGGAAGCGCTGCTGCTGAGGCAGCAGCGTCAGGCCGCCGCGGCGAAGGCGCGGCGCCGGGCAAGGACCGGCCAGTGACCCCGCCCGACGAGCCGGTCGAGGCGCTGGTCGTACGTCGTCTGCTGCCGGCGCCGAGGGAGCAGGTGTTCGCCGCGTGGCTCGATCCCGAAAGCGTGGCGCAGTGGATGTGCCCCGGTGATATCACCAGTGCCAGGGTGGAAATCGACCCGCGCGTGGGCGGCAAGCTGCGCATCGTGATGATGCGCGGGCAGAAGGGCATCGAGCATTGGGGCGAATATCTCGTCATCGAGCCGCCCTCTCGCCTGTCGTTCACCTGGATCTCCGAATTCACCGACCGGCTGCCCAGCGTGGTTACCATCGAGCTGCTCGAGCGAGGCGCCCGGACCGAGCTGGTGCTCACCCACCGGCGCTTGCCGGACGAGCGGAGGGACGCGCACCGGCAGGGCTGGACCGACATCGTCCGGAAGCTCGAGGCCGCCCTCACGCCGAGGCCGGCCGGGGGCTGAGGTCGCGCCGGGAACGCCCGCCACCCCCGACTGGCCCCCGGCCGGGCCCCACCGTAGGTTTCCTTCGCCTTTCCTGCCACTGGGAGCTTCACGATCGACCTCCAAGCGCGCCTGCAGCGCGTAGTTGGCGACACCTACCGCATCCAGCGCGAGCTGGGCGGCGGGGGAATGAGTCACGTCTTCCTGGCCGAGGAAGCCCGGCTCGGCCGGCAGGTCGTCATCAAGGTCCTGCCTCCCGAAATGGGCGCCGGGGTGAACGCGGACCGATTCGAGCGCGAGATCCAGCTCGCCGCGAAACTCCAGCACCCGCATATCGTTCCGCTGCTCACCGCCGGCGCCTCGGGCGACCTCCTCTATTACGTCATGCCGTACATCCAGGGCGAGTCGCTCCGGGTGAAGCTCGCCCGGGAGGGGGAGCTGCCGGTGACCGAGGCCATGCGGATCCTCCGGGACGTGGTGGATGCCCTGGCGTACGCACACCGGAACGGCGTGGTGCACCGCGACATCAAGCCCGACAACGTGCTCCTTTCCGAAGGCCATGCGGTCGTCACCGACTTCGGCGTCGCGAAGGCGGTGAGCGCGTCCAGCGGCAACGCCGCCGGCTCGCTCACGAGCCTCGGCGTGGCGCTGGGGACGCCGGCCTACATGGCCCCGGAGCAGGCCGCGGCCGACCCGCACGTGGACCATCGCGCCGACATTTACGCCGTCGGCGCCCTGGCGTACGAGATGCTCTGTGGCCGGCCGCCGTTTACCGCCCCCACCCCGCAGGCTCTCCTCGCCGCCCACATCACCCAGCAACCCGACCCGGTCACCCGCTACCGGCCCACCGTCTCCGCCCAGCTCAACGGCTTGGTGATGCGCTGCCTGGAGAAGCGGCCCGCGGACCGGTGGCAGTCGGCGGCCGAGCTGGTGCCGCAGCTCGACGCGATGACGACGCCGAGCGGCGGGACGACCCCCACCGGTGCGCAGACGATTATCTCGTCCGGCACCGAAGCCGCCATCCGGCGGGCGCAGCCGGGGCGTGTGGCGCTCCTGTTCGGCGTCGCCGCGGTCCTGGTGCTGGCGCTGGTCTGGCTGCTGGAGCGGAAGCTCGGGCTGCCGGACTGGGTGTTCTACGGCGCGATCGTGCTGCTCGCGGTCGGGCTGCCGATCATGCTGCTCACCAGTTACCACGAGCGGCAGCGCGCCATCGCCCGCACGACCGCGGTGTACACGGCGCCGTCGGCCGGGGTGGCGCAGTGGTTCACGTGGCGCAAGGCGATCATGGGCGGCGGCCTGGCGTTCCTGGCCCTGGCCATCCTCGCCGGGGTGTACACGGCCATGCGGGTCTTGGGCATCGGCCCGGTCGGGACGCTGGTCGCCTCGGGCGTCCTCAAGAACCGCGAGCCGCTGCTCCTGGCGGATTTCGAGAACCGCACCGCCGACACCACGCTGGGCCCCTCGCTCACCGAGGCCATGCGGGTGGATCTCTCGCAGTCACCCACGGTTCGGCTGATCGACCAGCAGGTCGTGCGCGACGCGCTCCAGCGGATGGAGCGCCAGAGCGCGGGCACGCTCGGACCGGCGCTCGCGCGCGAGGTGGCCGAGCGCCAGGGCATCAAGGCCCTGGTGACCGGCCAGATCGATCCGGTAGGGAGCGGCTACGTGCTCTCGGCCAGTCTCATCTCCGCGAGCGACGGGCAGGTGCTCACGGCAGTGCGCGAGACCGCCGCCGATCCGGGCGCTCTCCTCGGTGCGATCGACCGGCTATCGAGCAAGCTGCGGGAGCGGATTGGCGAATCCCTCGTGACGATCCGGGAAAAGCAGCCGCTGGAGCAGGT
>DATBQV010000156.1:0-3580 GCA_036560625.1 Gemmatimonadales bacterium | reverse complement strand
CACCGTTCTCCCGCTTTTCATCTGGCAGATCGTGGGCGGCCTCGGCTCGGGCGCCCAGCAGGCGGCACTGTTTTCGGCGATCACGGAATCCGTGAAGTCGGGCCGGCTGGGTCGCGCCATGGGTTGGCTGACGCTATCGATGCAGGTCGGTTTCTTCATCGGGCCGTCCATCGCGGGACTGCTTCTCACGAAGCTCGACATCCGAACCGACCTCGCCGTCACCACCGTGATGCTTGTGTTCGCGGTTCCCGGCGCGCTCCTTGCGAGCGGCACACGGCAGTCGGCGCAACGGGGGCTGTTGCTGCGCGAACCGCTTCGGGCGCTGTTTGCTCAACCTGCATTCGTGCCGATGACCATCGGCCTCGTGGCGGCCACACTCGTATGGGGCACGGTCGGCGCCTTTCTCCCCATCTTCGGGAAAGAAGCCCTGCGCCTGCCCAGCTCGCAAGTCGGCCTGCTGCTGGCGCTGCAGGCGGTCGCGAACGGGCTGTCCCGAATCCCGGGTGGAAGGCTCGTGGACCGCGCACGTGAACGCTGGCCGCTCGTGTTCGTGGGCGTCATCGTGTGGTCGGCGGCCACCGCCGTCCTCGGTCACCTGACCGGCTTTTGGGCACCAGCCATCGTGCTCATCGCCGCGACCCCGTTCATGGCGACCGTCTACGTCGCGATCGGCGTCGTGTTCGGCGACCTGTCCGCCGCATCAACTCGCGGGGTCACGATGGGGATGTACGGCACGATCCTGTTTCTCGGCCTTGCCGCCGGCCCGCTCGTTTTCGGTTCGGTGGTGCAGAACTACGGCTATGCCGCCGGTTTTACCGCCTGTGCGGTGGTCGCGATTGCGCTCGCGGTGGCGATGGCGGCTTTACACGCTGAACCGCTGCGGCGGCGCTCAGGGGTGAGGCTGCCTCCGCCGGCGCCCGGGACTTGAGGAATTCGTCGAGGACCTGGCGATGGCTCGGAAACGCCATCGGCGGCAGCGAGTCCAGCGTGAAAACCCTGACCTCCAGCATCTCCGGACCCGCCTTGAGCTGAGCACCATCGGCGAGCCGCGCGCGATACGCGATCCCGACCATGCTGGGCGCGTCCCGCTTGGGGACGTGATACACGCAGATCAGCGAGGTCAGCTCGACGGCGGCGCTGATCTCCTCCATGCACTCACGAATCGCCGCATCGGCCGGATGCTCGTAATCGTTGACGAAGCCGCCGGGTAGACACCACAGACCGTAACCGGGCTCGATCGCGCGACGGCCGAGGACCACGCCTCCATCCACCTCGACGACGACGGCCGACGCCACCTTCGGGTCGCGCCAGAGGACGAAGTCGTCGTTAGCGCATGCCTCGAGCTCGCGGCCTTCGATGACCCGAGTCTCGAGCACTGATCCGCAGCGAACGCAGTAGTGGGCCATCACCAACGAATCTACTCGTAGCCAGCAGGAGCCGAGTGGAGTCTTAGGCCGGATTTACTCCGGCCGTCCCCAGCGCGCCACCTTCCAAACGCCGCCACGCGTGGCAGAGGAGAGGGGTGGGTCCGCGGGGGGGACTCTGTCCCCTCCGCGAAATTACGCGTGCTGCTGTTGTCGGGAAGGAGCCGCCTTCATGTCAGCCACCCGCACCTGGTTGCGGCCGCCCATCTTGGCCGCGTACAAAGCCTGGTCGGCGCGTTCGATGAGGGAGGTGAAAAGCCCTGCCTCGGCGGTGGCCGCGACCCCGATGCTGATGGTCAGCTTGAGGCCGCCGGGGAACGTGTGCGCGGCCACCTTCGCTCGAATGCGCTCGGCGAGAATTCGCGCACCGGCGTCATTCGTCTCGTGCAGGATGAGGGCGAATTCCTCCCCGCCGTAGCGTGCGCAGACATCCGACTCACGCGCTCCGGTGCTGATGATCGACGCGAGCTCATGCAGCACGGCGTCGCCCTGAAGGTGGCCGTACGAGTCGTTGACTCCCTTGAAGTGGTCGAGGTCGACCATCAAAAACGCAATCGGCTTGTGGCCGCGGCGCGCACGCTGCATCTCCTTCAGGAACTGCTGCGCCAGGGCACGCCGGTTCGGCAGTTTCGTGAGCTCGTCTGTGAGCGCGTTCTCCTCCTGCGCCTGGAAGAGCTGCGCGTGTCGGATGGCGATGGCAGCCTGTGACGCGACCCCGATGAGGAGGTCGCTCTGGTCCTCGGTCAGCTCACGCCAGGCGTTGAGATACAGCTCGAGCGCGCCCATCAGCTGGCTCGATCGCTGCACGGGCACCACGAGCACATGCTGAGGGTGGCCTCCAGACTCGAGCCCAGGGGCCATGTCCTCGGCCAATCGGACCACGACCGGGCGCATGGCCGCCAGGGCTGACCGTAGGGGCTCCTCGCTGAGGGCGCGGACGCTGCCGCGCGGGCGGTGGGTCAAGCCATACTGGGCCTGGCGGCGCATCTCTGCCTTTCCGGGCACCACCAGGTACATCGAGCCGGCAACCGCGCCCATGATCCGCCCCGCGTGCCCGATGGCGACGTCCAGGACCTCCTCGAGACCAAGCGACGAGTTGACCGCGGACGCCATCGCCAGCAGCAGGGCGGCGCGGTCTCGGGCGCCGCTTTCGTCCTCCAGGGCCGCCTGCAGGCGGCGCGTCATGCCGCGCATGCGCATCAGGGCGATCGTGAGCAGCACCAAAGCGACGATGAACAGCACGGAGGTCACCAGAAGGACGGCCGCTATATCCAAAAAAGACACCCTCCCCGGGTCGGATTCGTCATAGGTTAACGCCGGGGCGGGCGAGGTTGATCTAGTTGATCCCGGCTATACTCGGTCGCGACCTGGAGCCGATCTCTTTCGACGACCTCCCCCTCGGCGGCGAGTGGACGACCCGGCGGCGGACCATCTCGGAAGCTGAGATCGCGCTCTTTGGCGCACTGGCGGGCGATTTCTCCCCCCTGACGATCGATGTTTCCCACGCCGGGGCACGTTTTGCCCCGCCCGCGCTCCTGGTGGCCACGGCGATCGGGCTCGGGACGATGGACATGCCGGTCCCGTCGGTAGCCGAATGGGAGTGGCTCAACTGGAAGTTCCCCCGGCCCGTCAAAGCCGGAGAAACGATCTACGCGCGCTGGACTCTGACCCAGAAGCGGCCGCCGGTGGGCGGGGCGCCCACCGCCATCGTGGTCTGGCGGGTGGACGTCCATACGGCCGACGGGGCCCTCTGCGCGGAAGGGGAGGTCGGTGCGAGCGTGCGGCGAAAGTCGCAGGCGGCCCGCTCTCGGACCGCCGAAGTCACGCCTGCAACGCCGGCTCCAACTCCGGCGCCGGCGTCGCGCAGGCGCCGCGGCCGCCGCCCGGCAGGCACCCCAACGACATCCGCTCCGGCGCCCATCGAAGCGGCTCCGAAGGTCGTCGTGGCCGCGCCCTCAGGACCCGCCGACAAGACCGGCGCCGCCCGGCGACGGCGCAGGCGCCGCCCGCGGGCGGGCTCTGCTCCAGGCCATGACGGCCAAGCGGCCACCCCGCCTCCTCCGTCCGAGGCCTCGCCCCCGCCCCCGGCCCCGGTGGCCGCAAGTGCTCCAGGATCGGCTCCCCCCGCCGGCCGGCTTAGCCGCGTCATCAAGCGA
>DATBQV010000155.1:0-10887 GCA_036560625.1 Gemmatimonadales bacterium | reverse complement strand
GCTGATCACCTTCGGGTTCACCGGCCCCTTCAAGAACTACGGCACACCGGGCGATTAGGAGCTGAGGCGCGGGTATATTTCCCGCGCCATGCGCTCCATCCACACACTGCTCCATGGGTTGATCGACTACGCCGGCCTGTTCCCGCCGGCGCAGTTGGACATGGCCGGCGCGGTCGCCGGCTATTCGTCGTATCGGGCGGGTGCGCACTGCTGGGCGCTGGGACGGTTCGTGGTCCCGGTTGCTCGTCTCGCGGAATTCGAGTCCGCCGCCGCGCCGCGCCTCGGTGCGGCTGGCCCCCCCTGGAAGCTCGCCGCGCTCGCCGGGCCCGATCTGCCGGCCGACCTCGCCACGATCGCCGCGTTCAACAGCCGGGTGGCCGGCGCGCTCGTTGACACCGTCGAGCTGAAGGCGGGCACGGCGGACGCGATCGCCCCGGCGCTCGCCGCGGTCAATGCCAGAGTTGACGTGTACGTCGAGATTCCAATCGGCGACGATCCCGCGCCGCTGTTCGACGCGCTCGCTCGCCACGGCGGCCGCGCCAAAGTGCGCACCGGCGGGGTCACGCCGGACGGGTTCCCGTCGGCCACCGAGCTGCTGCGCTTCCTGCGCCGCTCACGCGAGGCCGGCGTGCCGTTCAAGGCGACAGCGGGACTTCATCACCCGCTCCGGGGCGCGTACCGGCTCACCTATGCGCCCAACAGCGCCTGCGCGACGATGTTCGGGTTCCTCAATCTGTTCCTCGCCGCCGCGTTCCTGGACCACTGCCTGGACGATGCCGACGCGCTGGCACTGCTGGAGGAGACCGCGCCCCGGGCATTCGGCTTCGACGAGGAAGGCGTGACCTGGCGTTCGCACCGCCTGGATGACGCCGAGCTGCGCCATGCGCGCCGGCGGAGCGGCCTCGCGTTTGGCTCGTGCTCGTTCACCGAGCCGATCGACGACCTTCAGGCTCTCGGCCTCCTGTGATCCGGGTCCCGGACGAGACCCACGATCCCGCCCGTCGGAGCTGGGTCGCCTCGGCGAATGGCCACCCCGACTTCCCCATCCAGAACCTTCCCCTCGGTGCATTCCGACGGGACGCCGGGGCGGCGCCGCGCGTCGGCATTGCGATCGGCGACGCGATTCTGGATGTGTCCGCATGCCTGGACGCGCGACTCTTCACCGCCGATGCGGGCGTCGCCGCGCGTGCCTGCGCGGGATCCGATCTCAACCCGCTGATGGCGCTGGGCCGGCGCTACTGGTCGGCGCTGCGCCACGCGGTCGGCCGACTTCTTGCCGCGGACGCGCGCGGCGCGCCGGTCGATTCGAGGGCCCGGCCGGCGTTGCTGGTCCCTCGAGCCGAAGCGGAGCTGCTCCTTCCTGCCACGATCGCCGACTACACCGACTTCTACGCGTCGATGTTCCACGCCACCAACGTCGGCAGCCTGTTCCGCCCCGACAATCCGCTCCTTCCGAACTACAAGTGGGTGCCGATCGGCTATCATGGCCGGGCCTCGTCCATCGTGCCGAGCGGCTCGGCCGTGCGCCGGCCCCTGGGGCAAACGCGGGAGGATCCGGCAGGTCCGCCGGTGTTCGGCCCGACGCGCCGGCTGGATTACGAGCTGGAGGTCGGTTTCTTCATCGGGCCGGGCAACGAGCTGGGGCGCGCGATCCCGATCGCCGACGCCGCGGACCAGTTGTTCGGCGTGTGCCTCGTGAACGACTGGTCGGCGCGCGACATCCAGGCCTGGGAGTATCAGCCCCTCGGTCCCTTCCTCGCCAAGAACTTCGCGACCACGATCTCACCCTGGATCGTGACGCTGGACGCGCTGGCTCCGTTCCGCGCACCCGCCTTCGCGCGGCCCCCGGACGATCCCGCTCCACTCGCCTATCTGCTCGACGACGAGGACGGTCGGGCCGGCGCGCTCGCCATCAGCCTGGAAGTCCTGCTGTCCTCCGCGCGCATGCGAGC
Organism: Gemmatimonadales bacterium; assembly: GCA_036560625.1. GTDB lineage: Bacteria > Gemmatimonadota > Gemmatimonadetes > Gemmatimonadales > GWC2-71-9 > DASQPE01. The sequence goes on along the minus strand of DATBQV010000155.1, from coordinate 8,935 downwards.
CGAGCGGGTGCCGCCGGCCCGGCTCAGCCGCAGCGAGCTGACGGACCTCTATTGGACGCCGGCCCAGCTCGTCGCGCACCACACGTCCGGCGGCTGTAACCTCCGGCCTGGTGATCTCCTCGCGAGCGGCACTGTTTCGGGCGCGGCGAAGGATGCGCGCGGGTGTCTGCTCGAGCTGACATGGCGGGGGACCGAGCCGCTCCGCTTGCCGACCGGGGAGGAGCGCCGTTTCCTCGAAGACGGCGACGAGGTCGTGATGCGGGGGTGGTGCGAGCGGACGGGGTTCGCGCGGATTGGTCTTGGCGAGTGCAGAGGAACAGTGGTTGGCGCATCTCCCGTGGCAGGGAGAAGTGAGAAGTGAGAGGTGAGAGGGGGAGGCACGAGGATTGCCTCTTGCCCGCGGTCAGGAAGGTGGCTGGCGCTAACCCCTGCGAGGTCAACGAGTATGCTGCGATACCTTTACATCGCCGGCGGGGCCTATCTGGCGATCTGCATCGCAGCCATCCTGCTCCGGCCGAAGGCGCCCGCGCCGGCACCCGCCCCGACCCCATCACCGGCCCATAACGGGAGCGCAGTCGTAGTCCCGAACGGCGGGGGCGATGGCGCATCCTGGTACGCTACGATCAAGCCCTATTGCAACTCCGTCGAAGTCGAGACGGCTCAGCAACACTCCCCTGCACCGGCCACCCCGGACGGCCTCGGCTACAGCGCGGCGTGCTACGCGCTGGCCGGGAAGATCGACCAGGCCCGAGCCGCGATCGAGCGGCTCTCATCGGGCCAGCGCTCGTACGCCGCCGGAATCGTGTTCAACGTCGGCCACCCGGTCGCCGACGCAGGCGACGACAAGTCCGCCGGCCCGATCATGGAGCTGGTGATCGACTACCAGCCCGACAACTACATGGCTCTCTACCACGCGGGCATGTCCGAGTATGCCCTCGGCCAACCGGCCCGCGCCACGCAGCACCTCAAGCGCTTCCTCGAGCTGTACTCGAGCCCCGACGGCTGGCGCTCGAACGCGATCACCGTGCTCGGCCGCCTCGCCGCCGGATCATGATCAACTCCGCCTACCTCGCCCCGGGCGACGTCCTCACCGGTCGCTACGAGATCGTGCGGGAGCTCGGTCGGGGCGGATTCTCCGTGGTCTATCTCGCGCGCGATCGGGATCTCGACGCGCCCGTCGCCGTCAAACTCCTGGTCCCGCCGCCCGCCGGCGCGCAGCTCGCCCGCGAGCGAATGCGGCGTGAGGTGCAGGTCGTCCGCGGACTGGCGCACGCGAATATCGTCGGCGTGCACGACTTCCTCGAGGAGGGGACCTGGAGCTTCGTGGTCATGGAGTACGTGGACGGCCCCGACCTGGCCGTGCGGGTGCGCGATCGGGGACCCCTCGGCGCCGAGGAAGCCGCCCGGCTCGGGAGCGACGTCGGAGCCGCGCTTGCGATCGCGCACCGCCGCGGCATCCTGCACCGCGACGTGAAGCCGCAGAATATTCTGCTCGAGCCGGACGGGCGCGCGCGGCTGACCGATTTCGGAGCGGCCCGCCTCGAGGGTCAGGCCACCGTGACCCGGACGGGAGCGCTGGTCGGCACGCTGCTCTACCTCGCGCCCGAGGTGGTTGCCGGCGCGCGCGCCGATGCCCGGGCCGACGTCTACGGGCTCGGCCTTACGCTGTACTACGCCGTGACCGGCCGGCTCCCCGACGCGGCGTCGCCGCACCTGCCTCCGGCGCCGGCCGTCGAGGGGCACCATCCCCGCGCCCTTCGGATCGACCTGCCGGTCTGGCTCGATGCGATCGTGGCACGTGCCACATCATCGGATCCGGCGCGACGCTATCACTCGGCCACCAGCCTGCTCGACGCCCTGAGCGAGCGGGACCCGGATCGCGCGCTCCGCGCGCTGAAGCGGGCACCGGCGCTCGATTTCTGCCTCCGCTGCGGATCCGCTGCCGCCGCGGGCCTCGCCACGTGCCCCGATTGCCGCCAAGCACCGGTCTCCGGAACAGACACGCTGGTGTTCGTGGACCCGCCGGCGGAATTCCTCGACCGGCAGGCGACCCACACGGCGCTGGAGACCCTGCTCACCGGCCTGCACCGGGCCCCGGACCTGGCCGGGGCCGCGGCCGGTAGGCGCGCCCTGGTGCGCGTGCCCTCCGCGACAGCGGGCGCGGTTGTGGAGCAGCTTCGTATCCGCGGCGTGCCGGTTCGCACGGCGCCGGTCGGGCGCGCGTGGTCGGCCGTCCCCTCCACGTTCTACGTGATGGCGGCAGGTACGCTCGTGGCCGGCGTGGCGGCGGGTGCGGCGGCGATGCCGATGTTGCTTGTCACCGCGCCCGTCATGTCGGGCATGCTCCTGCTCGGCGGTCATCGCGCGGTTCAGAATCCCTTGCTCGCATCGCGCGCCCGCCGGTCGGCGTTACCGACGGCTCTCGACCGTCGGTTGTCGGCCACGCTCGCCGAGCTGCCGCACGGCAGCGCGCGCAGCCTGCTCAACGATCTGGTCCGCATCGGCGAGAGCGTCTGCGCCGGGCCGGACTCCGCCGCGGTGGCGGACGATCTCGTGCAACTGCTCAGCCACGCCGGCGACGCGGCGCGCGACCTCGCGGGCATCGACGACACGCTGGCGGTGATGGAGAAGCGGCGGGAGGCGGCGGTCGGACAGACGGCGTGGATGGACGGCCACGCGGCGCTCGAGCGCTCGCGGGATCGGCTGGTGCAGCAATTGCTCGAAGCGCTCACGGTGGTCGGCCGTCTCCAGGGCCGTACGCAGGCCGCGGGCGACACGGCCGGCGGTCAGCTCGCCGAGGTGGCGCGTGAGCTGGCGGCCCGCAGCGACGCGGATGCGGCGGCCCGAAAGGAAGTCGAGGCGCTGCTGGCCTAGCGCCGCCCGGCGCCGGCCGACTCGTCCAAGCAGTGGGCGATCAGCTGCCCTTCACGATCCGGTCCAGCAGCCGCTTCGCGTAGTCCTTGTCCCACTCCGCCACGTTCTTTCGGGCGGTCACCTCTGCCTTGGTGGTGCTCGGGCTCTGACGCTCCAGCTCGACGGAGATATCGAGGTCGTCCTTCTTGCCCTGGAAGGAGCGTTTGTCCCCCTCGGCCTCGGACTTCGTCTCCGTTACGGTGATTCCCTCGGCGTCCATGACCGAGCGCGCGCGGGCGGCCACGTCATTCACCGACCCGTTGACCACGGAGGCCACACCCCGGCTCGTGAGATAGATCCCCGTCCCCGCGCCTGCCGCGGCGGCCGCCGCCGCGATGCAGCCGCAAACCGGACCGGCCAGCAACACCACCACCATCCACCCAGCCCGCTTCGGTCGCATACCCGGCATTGGTTCCTCCCCGGTAGGAACCTGTGAGATAGCACGACCCCAACCTGTGGTCCAGCGGGTCAGGTGAGCTTCATCGCCTGGAGCAGCTTGCCGAAGCGCGGGTCTCCGCGCACCGGGTCGAGCAGCGGCTCCACCTTGAGGTAGCAGAGCCAGCCCCGGCGCTCCTCACGGGCGCGTTCGAGCCACGCGAATGCCTGATCCACTTCGCCCAGGCCGAGGTGTACGGTCACGAACGTCACCGGCGACACGTAGCGGGCCTTCGCCTCGGTATAGAGATAGTCCAGGATGGCGCGGGCCTCGCCCGTCCGGCCGGCGCGAGCCTCCGTCTGAGCCAGTCCGGCGCGGGCGTATGCCAGCTCGGTCGAGAGCGCGATCGCCTCGCGGAACGCAATCTCTGCTTCGGCGAGCTTGCCCTGCTGCAGCCGTACGAGGCCGAGAATGCGATGCGTCTCTTCAGCCGTGGGGTTGAGCTCCACCGCGCGCCGCAGCTGTTCGGCGGCCGCCTCGTATTGCCGCGCATAGTACAGGAGCCACCCAAGGCTGCGGCGGATCGAGACCGAGGCCGGGTCGAGCTCGAGGGCGATCCGCCCCTCCGCGATGGCTTCCTCGAGCCGGCCCTGGGCCATCAGCGACCAGGAGTGCCACTGGCGCGCCGTCGCGTAGCGCGGATTCAACTCGAGCGCGCGGCGGAACTCCCGGGTCGCCCCCTCCCAGTCCCATTCGTAGATGAACAGGACCCAGCCGAGCGAGGTGTGCGCCTCTGCCAACGTCTCGTCGATCGCCAGCGCCCGCAGGGCGAACTCCTTGGCGCGGCGCATCCCCTCCGCCACCGGCACGCCCCGATAGTCGAGCTGCAGAGCGAAGCAGTCGGCCAGTCCGGTGTACGCGAGCGCGTAGCTCTCATCCCGGGCAATGGCCTCCTCGAAGTACTGCACGCCCTCCGCGATCCCCTCGTTGGTGCGCTTGTTCCAGGCGTACCGCCCCTTGAGATACAGGTTGTACGCCGTGAGATCCGCCGTGTACCGCCGAGGGGTCGGATCGCCGATGTCGCCAAGCAGCGTGGCGCGGAGCGTGGTGACGATCGTCTGCGCGATCTCGTCCTGCACCGCGAAGACATCGCGCACGTCGCGGTCATACCGCTGGGACCAGAGGTGCCGCCCGTCCCGCACGTCCGTGAGCCGGGCCGTGATACGGAGCTGGGACGCGGCCTTCCGTACGGTTCCCTCGAGCACGACGGCGACACCCAGCAGCGCGCCGAGGGTCCGGACATCGCTCCGCTTGCCTTTGAGCGCGAACGCCGAGGTCCGGGACGCCACATGCAGTCCGTCCACTTTCGTCAGCGCGTCGATCAGCTCGTCCGTCATTCCGTCGGCGAAATAGTCCGTATCGGGATCGGGACTCGCGTTCACGAACGGAAGGACGCCGACCGCGCGCAGGTCCGCGCGGACCGGCGGGGCGACGCCCGGGTAGACGCCGGTCGTGAGCGGGGCGGCCTCGATCGCGCGGGCGAAATCCCCTGCCGTGGCGAAGCGCTCGGACGGGCTCTTGGCCAGCGCGCGCAGGAGCGTCTGCTCCAGCGCCACCGGGGCTTCGGGGCGGAGCGTCCGAAGCGCGGGTGGCGGCTCGACCACATGCCGGGCCATGGTCTGGCGCGCGTTCGTCCCGGCAAATGGCGGCCTGCCGACGAGCATCTCGTAGACCACGCAAGCCAGACTATACACATCGCTCCGGCCGTCGAGCTCTTCGTCGGCGCTCGCCTGCTCCGGGCTCATGTACGCCGGCGTTCCGATAGCCATGCCCGGCTCCGAGACGCCTTCCCGGCCCGCCACGGCAGCGGACAGGGCCCGGGCCACCCCGAAGTCGGCCACGAGCGCTTCGCCTTCGTGCAGGAGAATGTTTTCCGGCTTGATGTCCCGGTGGAGGACGCCCGAGCGGTGCGCGTAGTCGAGCGCGCTGGCCACCTCCCGGCCGATACGAACCGCGTCAGCGACCGGGAGACGGCCCTCCCGCTCGATCCGCTGGCGGAGCGATTCGCCGCCCAGGAACGGCATGACGTAGTAGAGGAAGCCGGCGCACTCGCCGGAGTCGTGGAGCGGAACGATCTGGGGATGGGTCAACCGGGCCGCGATCCGCACTTCGCGCAGGAATCGCTCGGCAAGCCCGCGCCCGGCCAGCTCGGACCGCAGAACCTTGATGGCAACGGTGCGGCCGTGTCGGAGGTCCTCGGCCTCGAAAACCGTCCCCATCCCCCCGCGCGCCAGCTCGCGGGTGACCCGGTAACGATCGGCGAGAGCGGTGCGGAGGGCTTCGATCATGGGCTCGGCGCGGTCCGTGTGACGGTTTCGAAGTAACCAATATAGACGGCTTTGGCGGTTAGAAGGTTTCCTTCTCCGTGCGCTTGCGCCGCGCCGCCGCCCCCGCCAACCTCCGACCCGCCATGCGTGCCATGCTGCTCGATCGCCCGGGGACGCCCCTCCGCGAAGCCGCGCTCCCCCGCCCCCGGCCCGGCCCCGGCCAGGTGCTGCTGGAGGTGCGGGCGTGCGGCGTCTGCCGCACCGATCTGCATGTGGCCGACGGCGAGCTGCCCGACCCGAAGCTCCCGCTCGTCCTCGGCCACGAAGTCGTCGGTCGAGTCACCGAGCGGGGACCAGGCGCCACGCGTTTCGAGCCCGGCGATCGGGTCGGCGTGCCCTGGCTCGGCTGGACCTGCGGCGAGTGCGAGTTCTGCCGGTCGGGCCGGGAGAACCTGTGCGATCGCGCGCGCTTCACCGGCTGGCAGCTCGACGGTGGGTACGCGGAGCTCATCGTGGCCGACGAGCGTTACTGCTTTCGGCTGCCGTCCGGATACAGCGACGTCGAGGCGGCCCCACTCCTGTGTGCCGGGCTGATCGGCTACCGCGCCCTGGCCGCCGCGGGCGATGCCCGGCGGGTCGGGCTCTACGGGTTCGGCGCGGCGGCTCACCTCGTGGCCCAGGTGGCCCGGCACCAGGGGCGGCGGGTGTTCGCCTTCACCCGCGCCGGCGACGGCGAGGCCCAGGCATTCGCGCGCGAGCTGGGCGCCGAGTGGGCCGGAGCGTCGGATGCCTCGGCGCCCGAGCCGCTCGACGCGGCGATCATCTTCGCCCCGGTGGGGCCACTCGTTCCGGCCGCACTCCGCGCGGTGGCAAAGGGAGGCATTGTGGTCTGTGCGGGGATTCACATGAGCCCGATTCCGTCCTTCCCCTACGAGATACTCTGGGGCGAGCGGACCGTCCGATCGGTCGCGAACCTTACACGCCGCGACGGCGAGGAGTTCCTCGCCCTGGCTCCACAGGCCGGCGTGCGCACGCAAACCGAACCGATGCCGCTGGCCAAGGCCAACGAGGCGCTCGATCGCCTCCGGAGCGGAAAGCTCCGCGGCGCAGCCGTGCTCGTGCCCGGCTGATGCCGGGGCACCTCGCGGTCGAGGCCGTGACGAAGCACTTCGACGCCGGGGCGGCGCTCGACGGTGTCTCGCTATCCATCGAACGGGCCGAATGCGTGACCGTGGTGGGCGAGAGCGGCGCGGGGAAGTCGACACTGCTCCGGTGCTTCAACCGCCTGGTCGAGGCCGATTCCGGCATCGTGTCCGTGCGGGGCCGCCCGGTTCGCGACCTGGATCCCATTCTGCTGCGCCGCAGCATCGGCTACGTGCCGCAGGAAGGCGGCCTCCTTCCCCACTGGCGGATCGGCCGCAATGTCGCCGTCGTGCCCTGGCTCGGCGGCGATCCCGCGGCAAACCGGCTCGCCCGGGAGGCGCTCGAGCTGGTCGGCCTCGACCCCGACCGGTTCGCAGACCGGAGCCCCCGTGAGTTGTCCGGCGGCCAGCGGCAGCGCGCCGCCATCGCCCGCGCACTCGCGGCCAAGCCCGACATTGTCCTGCTGGACGAGCCGTTCGGCGCGCTGGACGCGATCACGCGCGCCGACCTCCAGACGACCTTCCGGGCGCTCCAGCGCCGGCTCGAGCTGACGGCCATGCTGGTGACCCACGACCTGCGCGAAGCGCTCGACCTCGGCGACCGGGTGGTGGTGATGCGGGCGGGACGAATCGAGCAGGCCGCGCCACCCGCCACTCTGCTCGGCACCCCGGCGACGGCCTATGTCGCCGAGCTGCTCGCACGCGCCCGAGTGAGGGACCGGTGACGCCGGCCTTTGGGCTTCAGCGAGGTCCGATGGCGGGTCTCGTGGCCGCAGCGCTGATCGCGCTCGCACCGACCGGGCGCGTCGCCTCGGCGCCGGTCAAACACCCGGTCGTTGTCGCCTCCAAGCCGTTCGGCGAGTCGTATCTGCTCGCCGAGATGTTCGCGCAGCTGCTCGAGGCCCGCGGCTTCAGCGTGGAGCGGCGGCCCGGCCTCGGCGCTACGGAGCTGGCGTTCCAGGCCCTCCGCACCGGCGCGATCGACGTGTACCCCGAGTACACCGGTACCGGTCTCACCGCGATCCTGCACGAGCAGCCCATCGCCGATCCGCGCGACGCGTTCGCCCGCGTAGCGGGCGAGTTCGCCCGCCGCTGGGACATTCGCTGGCTCCCGCCGCTTGGCTTCGAGAACACTTATGCCATCGCCGTTCGCCGCGAAACGGCCGAGCGTCTCGGCCTCCGGACGCTCTCGGACCTGGCGCGCGCGGCCCCGAGTCTGACCGCCGGTCTCACACCTGATTTCATCGGACGTCCCGATGGCCTGCCGGGCATCGGCAAGGCCTACGGGATCGCCTTCAAGGCGGTCCGCGCCCTGGTGCCGGCGGTGAAGTACCAGGCGCTCGCGGCGGGCGAGGTCGACGTGATCGACGGCTACGCCACGGACGGCTTCATTGTGAAGTATGACCTCGTGGTCCTCGCGGACGATCGCCGCTTTTTCCCGCCTTACCAGGCCGCGGCACTCGTGGGAGCGCGACTGCCGCGGGAGGCGCCGGGCGCCGTCCTGGCACTGGAGGAGCTGAGCGGACGGCTCACCGAGGCAACCATGCGACGGCTGAACCGGCGCGTGGAGGTGGACAACGAGCCGATCGCCGGGGTCGCGAGCGATGCATTGCGGGCCCTGGGTCTCGGGCCGGGGTCCGCGAGCGCCGGCGGCGCGAGCACCGGGACTTACGGACGCGAGCCGCTCGGCGCGTATCTCGTGGCGCAGGCCCCGACGATCGCCCGGCTGACGTTCCGCCACCTGGTCCTCGTCGCCGTGTCGCTTCTCGCGGCAGTCCTGGTCGCGGCACCCCTCGGCCTCCTGCTCGAGCGCACGGAGCGCCTGGCCGAATCCACGATACGCGCCGTGGGTCTGCTCCAGACGATCCCCGGCATCGCGCTGCTGGCGTTCATGATCCCGCTGCTCGGCATCGGCATCGTGCCGGCGCTGGTGGCCCTCTTTCTCTACTCGCTGTACCCGATTCTCCGGAACACCTACACCGGCGTCCGGCACGCTGATCCCGACGCGGTGAACGCGGCGATCGCGATCGGCATGACCCCGGGGCAGGTGTTGCGCTACGTCCGGCTCCCGCTGGCGGCGCCGGTGATCATGGCCGGCATCCGCACGGCGGCCGTGATCGACGTGGGCACCGCCACGCTCGCGGCCTTCATCGGCGCGGGCGGCCTGGGCGATCCGA
>DATBQV010000154.1:0-3326 GCA_036560625.1 Gemmatimonadales bacterium | reverse complement strand
GGGTCAAGGTGGTGGGTGCCACGGCCGAACAGGTGATGACGCGCCTGGGGCGGGTACCGCTGCCGCCGTATATCACCCGTGAGCCGGTGGCCTCGGACGCTGTGCATTACCAGACGGTGTACGCCAAGCGGGAGGGCAGCGTCGCCGCCCCGACCGCGGGCCTCCACTTCACCAACGAGCTGCTCGACGCGTTGTCGGCCAAGGGCGTGATGATCACGGGCCTTGACCTTGAAGTCGGACCCGGCACGTTCAAACCGGTCGAGACCGAGCCGATCGAGAACCATCCGATGCATGCGGAGCGCTTCGACATCCCCGGCCGGGTGGCGGCGCTCACGGCGGAAGTTCGGCGGAGCGGCGGTCGGCTGTGGGCGGTGGGAACGACCGTCGTCCGCGCGCTCGAGAGCGCGGCCGATCCCGGCGGCGCGGTGCGGCCGGGTCCGGGAGAGACCTCGCTGCTGATTTTGCCCGGCTACCGGTTCAAGGTGGTGGACCGGCTCATCACCAACTTCCATCTGCCGCGCTCGACCTTGCTCATGCTGGTGAGCGCGTTCGCCGGACACGAGACGATGCAGGAGGCATATCGTCATGCCGTGCAACGGCGGTATAGGTTCTACTCGTATGGCGACGCGATGGTGGTGATGTGACAATCTTCTCCAATCCCGCCGGCAGCGCCCTGGCCGCGGCCCAGGCATACACCAAAGCCCTCCTCGAGGCCATCGGCGACCGGGATCCGCTCGCGGTTATGGCCGAGCTGGTGCCGTGGGTCGAGCAACGGGTCCGGCCTCTCGATGAGGCGGCGCTCCGGCGCCCCGAGAAGCCGGGCAAGTGGTCGGTGCTCGAGGTGCTCCAGCATCTGGCGGACACCGAGCTGGTCTATGGCTACCGCGTCCGCACGATTCTCACCCAGGACGAGCCGCCGATCCGGGGCTACGATCAGGACGTGTGGGCCCAATCCTTCCACTACCGCGATCTGCCCGCGGCCGAGACGCTCGCCCAGCTGCGGGCCCTGAGGCCGGTGAACCTCCGCCTTTATCGCTCGCTCGACGCCGCTCAGCGTCGCCGGGCCGGTCTCCACTCCGAGCGCGGGCCCGAGAGCGTGGAGCACATCATGCGCATGATCGGCGCGCACGATCTGGTGCATCGGCGGCAGATCGATCGGATCATCGCGGCTCTCGGTTGATGTTCGAGTTCCGGGTCGATGCATCGGCCGGCCCCGCCCGGGCCGGCCGCCTCTCCCTTCCCCATGGTACCGTCCGGACGCCGGCGTTCATGCCCGTGGGCACGCACGGCGTCGTGCGCGGCCTCCACCCCGACGACGTGCGCCGCGCCGGCGCGCAGATCGTGCTCGCCAACACCTACCATCTTCACCTGCGTCCGGGCGAGGACCTCATCGCGGCGATGGGCGGCCTCCACGCCTTCACGACCTGGGACCGCCCCATGCTCACCGACTCGGGCGGCTTCCAGGTGTTCTCCCTCGAGGGCCTCCGTCGCGTCGAAGAGGAGGGCGTGGAGTTCACGAGCCACATAGACGGATCGGTGCACACGCTGACGCCCGAGCGCGCCGTCGAGATCCAGGCCGCGCTCGGCGCCGACGTGGCGATGGCGTTCGATCACGTCGTGCCGGGCCAGGCACCCTTTGCCCTCGCGTGCGATGGAATGGAGCGGACCCTGCGTTGGCTGGCGCGGTGCAAGGCCACGCAGGCGACGAGTCCCGGCATGAGCCCGGCTCAGACGCTGTGGCCCATCCTTCAGGGGGGGACGCACGACGAGCTGCGCCTCCGCTCGCTGGAAGGGACGCTCGAGCTGGGTCCCTGGACCGGCATCGCGATCGGCGGTCTCTCCGTGGGCGAGCCCAAGGATGTGATGCACCGTGTCCTGGAGACACTCGGGCCGGTGATGCCGCCCGCGGTGCCCCGTTATCTTATGGGCGTCGGGTTTCCGCCGGATCTGCTCGAGGGGATCGCACGGGGTGTGGACCTGTTCGACTGCGTGGCCGCCACGCGGAACGGACGCCACGGCACGGCCTGGTTGCCGACGGGGCGTGTGAACGTGAAGGGAGCCGCGCTCAAGGGCTCCCGCGAGCCGCTCGATCCCGCGTGCGACTGCGAGACCTGCACGACGTTCCCGCGAGGATATCTCCGCCATCTATTCATGGTGGAGGACATGCTCGCACTCCGGCTGGTCTCGATTCACAACATCCGCTTCCTCATCCGGCTCGGCGAGGAGGCGCGTGTTCGCATCCTGGACGGAACGTTCGACGGCTGGCGCCGGGATTGGCTCGACCGCTACCACCGAGGAGACACGTGACCCCTGCACTGCTGTTCGCCATGGCCCCCGCCCCCGGCTCGGGAGGTGGAAGCGGCTTCACCATCCTCATCATGCAGGTCGCGGCGATCGGGCTGGTTTTCTACTTCCTGATCATCCGGCCACAGGGACAGACCCGGAAGCAACACGAGCAGCTGCTGGCCGGTCTTAAGAAGGGCGACGAGATCACGACGAGCGGCGGGCTGATCGGTAAGGTGAAGGACATCAAGGACGACCGCGTCACCGTCGAGAGCGGCACGGCCACGGTGGTCGTCGAGCGCGCCCGCATTGTCCGCGTCGGCCAGTCCAGCGCGCCCGCTCCCGCAGGATGAGTCTCCGTCCGCTTCACCTGCTCGGCTCGCCGGTTCTGCGCCAGCGGAGCAGCGACGTCGCCCGGGTGGACGACGAGCTGCGCCGCCTCGTGGACGACCTGTTCGAGACGATGGAGGCGGCCCACGGCGTGGGGCTCGCGGCCAACCAGGTCGGGGTGACGCGGCGCGTCGCCGTGGTCGACGCGGAGGGCCAGCGCTTCGCGATGATCAACCCGGTGATCGTCGAGGCGGAGGGACGCACCACCGCCGAAGAGGGCTGTCTGTCGATTCCGGAGATCTTCGGCGATGTGACCCGACCCGATCGCGTCGTGCTCGAGGCCCTGGATCGCGACGGCAAGCCCTATCGGCTGGAAGTTGACGGCCTCGTCGCCCGCGCCATCCAGCACGAGCTGGATCACCTCGACGGCATTCTGTTCCTCGACCACCTCGGGCTCATGAAGCGGAAGGTCCTCCTCGCGCGCTGGAAGCGTGAGCACAAGGACGACACCAGCTACGTCAAAGAGGTGCAGCCCGCCGCCGCCCGGCCGGAGTGATGCGAATCGTCTTCTTCGGCACGCCGGGGTTCGCGGTGCCGTCGCTCAGAGCCCTCCTGGATCATCGGCAGGAAGTCGTCGGCGTCGTCACCCGGCCGGACCGTCCGCAAGGCCGTTCGCGCTCGACTCTCGTTCCCCCGCCCGTCAAGCTCCTCGC
>DATBQV010000153.1:0-7132 GCA_036560625.1 Gemmatimonadales bacterium | reverse complement strand
GCCGGCGGTTGGCGAAGTCGGCCAGCAGACCGAGGCCGAGGAGGTCGTTGGTAGCGTCGAGAGTCAGCCCGTCACCGGAGTCCAGCCGATCCCCGCGGAGGACCTTTTCGCCGATCGGGCGGAGGGCGGGGTCATGGAGGCGATCGAGGGAGGGGGGAGCGGGCATAAGGGTAAGGGTAAGGTACATGGGCTAAGAGCCATTGGCCATTAGCCTTTAGCCGTTAGCCATTAGCCATTAGCTGTTAGCTGCCCGCACGGGATGGCTCCGGGTTCAGCGGGCTTGGTACGGCTTCCGACCCGAGCGGCCATTACACTTGGACGGTTTGGTGGAGGCCGGGTTCCGGTGCAGCACTTTACGCGTCTCAAGGTCTGGCAATAGGCGCACGGGCTATGCCTCGAGATCTACCGCATCACAGGGGGTTTCCGCGGGCGGAGCTCTATGGCCTCACCGGTCAGCTGCGGCGGGCGGCGGCCTCGATCGGCGCGAACATCGCCGAGGGCCGTGGGCGCATGGGAGACGGTGACTTCGGCCGGTTCATCCGGTATGCACTCGGCTCCGCCACAGAGCTCGAGTGCCACCTCCTGCTCGCGCGGGACCTGTCACTGCTGTCGGCGGAAGGCTGCGATGAGCTCGAAAGGAAGATCCACGAGATCCAGCGAATGCTCGCGTCACTGGCGCGGAGGTTGGGGCGCCGCAAAGGAGAGGCGAACAGCTAATGGCTAACGGCTACCTATTCCTCATACCTCGTCACCGCCAATGTCACATTGTGCCCCCCGAAGCCAAACGAGTTCGACAACGCCACGCGCACGTCCCGGTTCACCTTTTCGTTCGGCGCGGAATTCAAATCGCACTCGGGATCGGGCGTGAACTGGTTGATGGTCGGCGGGATGACGCCGCAGGTGGTGACGAGGAGACAGATGACGAACTCGAGCGCGCCCGCCCCGCCCAGCAGATGCCCGGTCATGGACTTGGTCGAGCCGAAGACGAGCTTCGGAGCCAGCTCACCGAAGACCGACTTGACCGCCTGCGTCTCGGCCACATCGCCCTGAGGGGTGGAGGTCCCGTGGGCGTTGATATAGCCCACGTCCTTCAACGCGATGTTTCCGCTTACCAGACAATCGCGCATGGCCTGCGCCGCGCCCCGCCCCTCGGGCGCGGGTTGGGTAAGGTGATGGGCGTCGGCGCTCAGGCCGTAGCCGATCATCTCCCCCAGGATCCTCGCGCCGCGGCGCTGGGCGTGCTCCAGGCTCTCGAGCACGACGACGGCCGCGCCGTCGCCCAGCACGAACCCGTCGCGATCGAGATCGAACGGGCGGCTCGCCGTTTCGGGTGAGTCGTTACGGGTGGAGAGCGCCTTCATGTTCTGGAAGCCGGCGACGGTGAGCCCGGTGATGGCGGCTTCCGAGCCGCCGCCCACCATGGCGTCGGCCATGCCGTTCCGGATCATGGTGTACGCCTCGCCGATCGCGTGCGCGGAGGACGCACACGCGGAGACCGTGCAGAAGTTCGGTCCGCGAAGGCCGTAGCGCATCGACACGAGCCCGGCCGCGATGTCGGGGATATACATCGGGACGAAGAAGGGTGACACGCGGTCGGGACCCTTCGTGAGGTAGATCGAGCAGTTCTCCTCGTAGGTCTGCATGCCCCCGATGCCGCTGCCGATGATGACACCGGTGCGCTCCGGCACGGGGACCTTGCCCTCGAGGCCGGCCTGCGTGATCGCCTCGTGCGCGGCCGCGAGCGCGAACTGCGCAAAAAGGTCGTAGCGCCGGGCCTCTTTCCGGTCCATGTAGCGGGACGGATCGAAGCCCTTCACCTCGCAGGCAAAGCGGACCTGCAGCTTGGCGGGATCGAACTTGGTGATCGGCGCCGCGCCCGACCGGCCGGCCAGCAGGCCGGCCCAGGTCGACTCGACGTCGGTGCCGATGGGAGTCACCGCCCCGAGGCCGGTGACGACAACACGGTGGGCCAAGCTATTTCCCGATTTTCTGGTGCAGATAGTTCATCGCATCGCCGACCGTGCGGAGCTTCTCCGCCTCCTCGTCCGGGATGTCGATGTCGAATTCCTTCTCGAAGGCCATGACGAGCTCGACCGTGTCCAGGGAGTCGGCGCCAAGGTCCTCCATGAAGCTCGCATCGGCCTTGAGCTTGTCGCGCTCCACGCCGAGCTCTTCGACGATGATGTCCTTGACCTTCTCTTCGACGTCGCTCATGTCGTCCTCATTCGCGATTGAGGGTCCGCCTAGATGACCAACCCACCATCCACGACCAGCACCTGTCCCGTGACGTAGCCCGCCAGGTCCGAGGCCAGGAACAGCACCGCGCCGGCGATATCCTCGGGGCGGCCGAGCCGCCCCAAGGCAATCTGCTGTAATAACGTGGACCGCGCCTCGACCGGCAAGGCGCCGGTCATGTCGGTTTCCACGAAGCCGGGCGCCACACAATTGACCAGAATGTTCCGGCTCGCGTACTCCTTCGCCACCGACTTCGTGAGGCCGATGAGCCCCGCTTTCGAGGCGGCATAGTTCGCCTGGCCCTTGTTCCCCGTGAGCCCCACGATGCTGGCAACGTTGATGATGCGCCCCGCCTTCCGCTTCATCATGCCCTTGAGCACCGCGCGAATCGTCAGGAACGCCCCCTTCAGATTCGCGTCGAGCACCGTGTCCCAGTCCGCTTCGCTCATGCGGAGCACGATCTGATCGCGCGTGAGCCCGGCGTTGTTCACCAGGATGTCGATCGGGCCGAGTGCCGCCTCCGCCGCCGCCACAGCGGCCTCGACCTGCGCCGGCTCGGCCAGCTCGCACCCAAACCCCGCCACTCCCTCGCCCAGCTCAACCGCCGCCGCGCGGGCCCGCTCGGCGTCGCGGCCGGTGATCGCGACCCGCGCCCCCGCGCCCCGCAGCGCCTTGGCGATAGCGTGCCCGATCCCACGGGTGCCACCGGTCACGAAGGCCACTTTGCCGGTCAGGTCGAGGGTGACCATCCAATCCCTTCCGTTGGGTAAACAGTGAACAGTGAACGGCGAACAGGCGCTTCTGTGCCCCGCCTCCCTGTTTACTGTTTACCGTTCATCGTTCACGCCGTCAGGAACCGCGCCACTTCGTCCGCCGTCCCCACTGTTACCGCTTTGGCCTCGGGCACGATCCGCTTGAGCAGCCCGGCGAGCACGTTGCCGGGTCCGATCTCCACGAACGTCGCGCCCGGCGCCAGGGCCGCCGCCCGTTGCATGCACTCCACCCAGCGCACCGGCGCCGTGAGCTGCTCGACCAGCGTCCGCACCGCGTCCGCCGGCTTCACCACCGGCTCGGCCGTGGCGTTGGCGACCACCGGGCACCGCGCATCCTCAAACCGCGCGGCGGCGAGCGCGGCCCGAAGGCCGGGCACCGCCGGCGCCATGAGCGGCGAATGGAACGCACCGCTCACCTTGAGCGGCACGACCCGCTTGGCGCCCCGGCTGCGGCAGGCCTCGCCCGCGCGGACGACAGCCGCGGGATCGCCCGAGATGACGGTCTGCTCCGGGGTGTTGAGATTGGCCGCGACCGCGATACCACTCCCGTCCGAGGCCTCTCGGCACGCCGCCTCGACCGCTGCGGTGTCGAGCCCGAGGACCGCGGCCATCGCCCCGGGCCGCTCCAGTCCCGCCTCGTACATCAGCTCGCCGCGACGCCGCACCAGTCGGGCGGCGTCGGTGGCGGAGAGACTGCCGGCCGCGACGTGGGCGCTGTACTCCCCCAGGCTGTGTCCCGCCGCGGCACCCGGACGACCGAGCGCATCGCCCACCACTGCCAGCACCGCCGCCGAGTGGGCGAGGATGGCAGGCTGGGTGTTGTGGGTGCGGGTCAACTCCTCCTCGGGCCCCTCCCACATGATCCGGGAGAGCGGGACGCCGAGTGCCTCGTCGATCGCGGCGAAGACCGCGCGCGCCGCCGGGAACCGCTCCGCGAGGTCCTTCCCCATCCCCACCTTCTGCGCCCCTTGTCCGGGGCACATGACCACCGTCACCACCGGACGACGGCGCTCCCCCAGGTGAACCCGGCCCCGAAGGCGACGAACAGCAGCAGCGAGCCCTTGTCGATACGTCCCTCGGTCAGCGCCTGGTCGAGCGCGATCGGAATCGACGCCGCCGACGTGTTGCCGTACTTCTCCAGGTTCACCATGACCTTGCTCATCGGAATACCGGCATGCTTCGCGGTGGCCTCGATGATCCGGAGGTTGGCCTGGTGGGGAACGAAGAGGTCGATCTGGTCGGCGCTCACGCAGGCGCGTCGGAGCGCCTCGTCGGTGGCCTCCGCCATCGCCAGCACGGCCGCCTTGAACACCTCACGCCCCTTCATCTGCATGAGATGGGTCCGCTCCTTCAGCACCTTCTCGCTCACCGGCTCGAGCGAGCCGCCCGCCGGGATCCAGAGCAGGGGCGCGAGGCGCCCATCGGCCTTGAGGAACGTCGACAGAATGCCGCGGCCGTCCGCCTGCGCCCGACGGACGACCGCGGCACCGGCGCCATCGCCGAAGAGCACGGCCGTGGCGCGGTCCTGCCAGTCGGTGATGGACGACAGCTTCTCGCCGCCGATCACCAGCACGTTGCGGCTCGTCCCGGCGGCCACGAACCCCTCGGCGATGGCCAGCCCGTAGACAAACCCGGGACACGCGGCCGAGATATCGAAGGCGGCCGCGTTGTTCGCGCCCAGGAGCGCCTGGATGTCGCAGGCGGTGCCCGGCATGCGACGGTCGGGTGATACGGTGGCGAGGATGATCGCGTCCAGCTCCTCGGCCGTCACGCCGGCGCGGTCCATGGCCGTGTGCGCGGCGGTGACGCACAACGACGCGAGCGACTCGTCGGGGCGCGCGATCCGGCGCTCCCGGATTCCGGTGCGCTCGACGATCCACGCATCGGAGGTATCCAGCGTGCGGGAGAGGTCGTGATTGGTCACGACCTGCGCGGGCACGGCGACGCCAAGGCCCGCGATTTCGACGATGGGGCGAAGCGTCATGCGGACGTGGCGGCGGCGCGCTGGGCGAACTGCGCCCCGATGTGGACGTCGAGCTGGCTCTGGACCGCCTGGGCGGCGACGCGGATGGCGTTCTTGAAGGCGTTCGCGCTGGACGACCCGTGGCACATGATGGTCACGCCCTTGACGCCGAGGAGCGGGGCTCCTCCGTACTCGGAGTAATCGAGGAACCGGAGCACGCGGCCGAAGTCCTCCCGGGTGAGCACCTCCGGCGCTTCACGCCGGACGATCCCGACGACCAGGCGCGCGGCGGATTCGTAGAACTTGAGGACGATGTTGCCGACAAAGCCGTCGCAGACGACGACGTCGATACGCCCATGCTTCGGGTGGCCCAGAATGTCCCGCCCCTCGACGTTGCCGACGTAGTTGAGGCCGGGGGCGTGCTTGAGCAGCTGGTGCGCTTCCTTCGCGATGGCGTTGCCCTTCTCGTCTTCCTCGCCCACGTTGAGCAGCCCGACCGCGGGCTTGGCCCGCCGGTGCAGGTCCCGCATCAGAACGCTGCCGAGATACGCGAAGTTCACCAGCTCCCGGGCGGAGCAGTCGACGTTGGCGCCGGCGTCCAGCACGAGCACCGGACCCTCCGCGGTCGGGAAGAGGGTGGCGACCGTGGCGCGTTCGACCCCGTCGTGCAGGCCGAGGATCATGGTGGACGCCGCGAGGACGGCGCCCGTGTTTCCCGCCGAGAGAAACGCATCGGACTTGCCCGCCTCCTGGAGGCGGAGCCCGACCACCAGACTCGATTGGGGTTTCTTGCGGACGGCGGCGAGCGGCTTCTCCGCCATGCCAATCACGTCCGGCGCGGCGTGGATCTCGATGCGCGACCGGTCGAGCGACGGATGGCGCGCGAGCTCCGCTTCGATGGCCTCAGGGCGACCTACGAGCTGGATCCGCAGGTCATCGGGCTGGGCGCGAAGCGCCTCGGCCACCCCCTCGACTTCGGCCCGGGGAGCGTGATCGCCACCCATCGCGTCCACGGCGACGCGGATCACGCTCAGGCGTCCTCGACCTCGACCTGCTTCTTGCCGCGGTAGTAGCCGCAGGAATCGCACACGCGGTGCGAGAGCTTGGGCGAGCCGCAGCGCGGACACGCCTGGGGCCGGACGCTGGCCGCGGCGTGGTGGCCGCGGCGGAGCCGCTTTTTCGATTTCGAGGTGCGTCGCTTCGGGACGGCCATGAGATCCTCAGACTGGTTCCGCCGGCGCGCACGCGCACATACCGGCATTGAGATCGGCTCCACAGCGAGGGCACAGGCCCGCGCAGTCGTCGCGGCACAGCACGTACGACGGCACCGCGAGGGCCAGCTCCTCCCGCACGACCGCGCCCAGGTCGATCACGGCCGCCGCCGGGGGTACAAGGTACACCGCTGGGTCGGCGGCGGCGTCGGGATCGTCGCTGAAAAGGACGTCCAGCTCTTCATCGAAGTGGTGGATGACGTCCGCCAGACAGCGACGGCAATCGCTCCGGACGTCGCCTTGCACGCGGGCGCGCCAGAAGTACTCGCCCGGCCCGGTGGCCTGGAGCCGCCCCTCGACGGACACGGGTCCGATGAGGTCGAGCTCGAGCCCCTGGAACGCCGGATCTTCCGGTTCGAGCCGCCCGACGGTCTCGACCGGACCCCGGTTGAGATCGCGTAGATCGACCCGAAGCATAGCCCGATAAGCTACTCTGGGAACCGGACTTACGTCAAGCTACAGTGAACAGTGAACAGTGAACGGTGAACGGGGGCTCCGACGGCCTGCGGCCCTCCCTGTTCACTGTTTATGGTTCACCGTTCACTGCTTTCCCCACAACGCGGCGAGCTCCCCCTCCGGGAAGAAGAACCCCACCTCCCGGGCCGCGTTTTCCGGGCTGTCCGACGCGTGAATGGCGTTCCGGCCCTTGGACTCGGCGTACAGTTTCCGGATCGTTCCGCCGGCGGCCTCCTTCGGGTCCGTCGCCCCGATCACGGTGCGGAGGTGGGCCACCGCCCCGTCACGCTCGAGCGCCATGGGCAAGCAGGGACCGCTGGTCATGAACTGGACCAGATCCGGGTAGAACGGGCGGCCCCGGTGGACGGCGTAGAACTCGCCGGCCTGCGAGGGCGTGAGCCGCACGAGGCGGGCCGCCCGCAACACGAACCCCT
>DATBQV010000152.1:0-7793 GCA_036560625.1 Gemmatimonadales bacterium | reverse complement strand
AGCAGCTCGATATACTCCTCGGCCGTAAACCGGCGGTGCCGGCCACACTCCGGACACACGTTGAGCGCCTTCTCGAACTTTTCCTTGATGTCGACGTGGCCGCAGCCATCGCACTTTTCCCACGCATCCGCTGGAATTTCCAGCCGATTTCGTTGGGACGCGCGCGGCTTACGCTCCTTCTTGAACCATGCCATCACAGCCATAGGGTCGGCGATGTCGAAGTGAAAGGGGGCCACTACAGGAAAAGCGACAGGACGTAAATCTGCGTTCCTGGGCGTCCCGGCGCCAGACCCCTCCTGCTAAGTCGTTGTCATACATCAGCGTAACCGGCGAGCCGGGAATCCCAGGCGACCCGCGAAACCAGCCCCAGGCAAACGCAGCAGATGATAAAGAACGAGCCGCCGTATGAAAAGAACGGCAGCGGGATGCCCGTGATCGGCATAATGTTCACCGTCATCCCGACATTTTCGAAGACATGCGAGAAAAACATCCCCAGGATTCCGAAGACCACGAGGCTGCTGAACGAGTCCGTCGCCCGGCGAGCGACCCGGACCAGGATCATGAAGAGCGCGCAGAACAGCGCGAGGGCGATCGCCACGCCGACGAAGCCGAGCTCCTCCCCCACCACGGAGAAGACGAAATCGGTGTGCTGCTCCGGGAGAAACGCCAGGCGTTTCTGCGGGCCCTGGGTGTAGCCGGTGCCGAACCACCCCCCTGACCCGATGGCGACCCGCGACTGAATGGCGTGATAGCCGGCGGCCCGTGGGTCCACTTCGGGGTTGAGGAACGTCAGCAGACGGTTCTGCTGGTACGGGGCCAGCCGATGCCAGAGCGGCATCGCGATAAACCCGCTGATCACGTTGAGCAGCCAGAACGCCAGCCCGTCCCACAGGTACGGCCGCCAGGCCAGCACGACCAGCGTAAAAGCGACGATCCAGAACCCCCAGGTCGCGTTGCTGAACGCGAGCAGCAGGCTCAGGCCGGGCGACGCGAGCAGCAGGATGAGCCGGGGCCGGACGCCCGCCCAGAACAGCATGGCGAAGAAGATCCCGATGAACACGATGGCGCTGCCCAGATCGGGCTCCTTCATGACCAGCAGGAACGGCAGCCCCACGATCAGCAGCGGGATGAGGAGGTCCCGCAGCGAGCGTGGCGGCTCCCGCCGCCCCGACAGATACCGGGCCAGCATCAGCACCGTAGCCACCTTCCCGATCTCCGACGGCTGCCCGATCTGATGCCCTCCGATCGCGAGCCACGTGTGGCTGCTCGCCGCCGTGCCGGCCCCGGTGCCCACGGCAAGGACGATGAGGAGGAGGAGGATGCTGAAGATGTAGATCGCCGGCGTGAGCCACTCGAGCAGGCGGGGAGAGATCTGAAAGGTGCCCCAGGCGGCGATGAGGCCGACCCCGACCCAGAGAAACTGCCGGTGCCACGCGCCGGCACCCGACGTGGGGACGTCGGTCTGCCCGGCCGAGTAGAGGACGACCAGCCCGTACAGCACGAGGGCCAGCGCGGTGCCGGCAAGCTGCCGGTCGATCGCCGCGAGTCTCATGGCCGCGGGAGCGCCGCCGCGCGAATCGACTCCGCGGCGGCCTGCACCGCGGCGGAGTCGGGGTCCAGCTCCAGCGTGCGCGGGGCGCTGTCCTCAGGAGCGATGACCCGGACCTTGATCGGCGTCTTGGACGCCGAGTCCGGACCGAGGACGTACCGGCGGAGGGCCTGCACCACGTACGGCGCGACCACCGTCCCGTGCTCGGCGAACTCCATGATGCCGCCGACCACCAGCTGCGGCTTGTCCGCCGGGGCGAATCCAATGAACCAGCCGTGGTCTTTGCCGTGCGGGTTCTGCGCCGTCCCCGTCTTGCCCGCCACCTGGAGATCCATGCGGCGTGAGGCCTGCGCCGTTCCCCGCTCCACCACGGCGATCAGGGCGTGTCGCAGCCCCTCCATCTGGTCCGGCGACAGCCCGAGCGGGCGGGCCTTGGTGCCCTCCCGCGGGCGCACGAGGAACGGCGACAGCTCCTCACCGGTGCCGGCCAGACCGGCGTAGAAGCGGACCATGTTGATGAGGGTCTGCGTGTTCTCGCCCTGGCCGATCGAGAAATTGAGCGTCGTGGCCGCGGGACTCCAGCGCCGGGCGCCGTACAGCCGATCGAAGTAGCCCGTGGACGCGGGATAGATCGGGTTGATCTCGTTGCTCAGGTCGACCCCGGTGCGATCCTTAAAGCCCATCAGCACGCCGTCCTCGATGATCGCATCGAGTCCAAGCTTGAGTCCCAGCTGATAGAAGTAGACGTCGCAGCTCGCGGCAATCGCGCCGATGAGATCGAGCGATCCGTGCCCTTCCTTCTTCCAGCAGCGGAACACCCGGTTGCCCATCCGGAGTCCGCCGCGGCAGGGCACGGGCATGTGGGTGTCGAGACCGACGAGACCCCGCCGGAGCGCCATCGCCGAGATCGCCAGCTTGAACGGCGACGCCGGCGGGTAGCGCGCCTGGATCGCGCGGTCGAGCAGCGGGCGGGCCTCGTCCGAGTTGAGCGCGCGCCACAGCTGCGGCGAGATGCCGCCGATGAAGGCGTTGGGGTCGTAGCTGGGCGAAGAGTAGAGCGCCCGGATCTCTCCCGCGGGCGTGACCGCCATCATCGCGCCGCGGACGCCCGGCGGCCAGATGCTGTCGATGAACCGCTGAAGATCGAGGTCGACCGTCGTCGCGATCGGGTGCCCCGGCGTGGGCGGCAGCGACGCGCTGCTGGCTTCCTCCCGCACCAGCCGGCCGCGCGCGTTGACCTCGATGTATCGCACCCCTTCCGTGCCCCTCAGCGTATCGTCGTAGGCCTGCTCGAGCCCGGCCTTCCCGACGATGGCTCCCGGATTGAGCCCCTCGTAACGCTCGTTCTCCAGATCGGCGTCGGTGATCTCGCCGACGTACCCCACCAGATGCGCGACCGCCCGGCCGGCCGGGTACAGCCGCTTGGGCTCCGCTTGAATCACCAGGCCGGGCAGGGCCACCCGGTGCTCCTCCAGCTTCGATACCGTCTCGAACGTGGCATCGCCGAAGACGACCACCGGCTGGTACCGCGCGGTCTGGAATCGCCGGAGCACCTCGGAGATGTCGCCGCTGTCGAGCGGGACCACGCGGCTCACCCGCGCCAGCACCGCCCGGAGCGAGTCGGCCGACGGCGCCAGCAGCTTGACCGAATAGCCCGGAACGTTTTCGGCGATGATCCGGCCGCGATAGTCGTAGATCGCCCCGCGCGGCGGGGTGAGCGGAATCGGCCGGAGCCGGTTGGTCTCCGCCCTGAGCTGGAATTTTTCGTGCTGGATGATCTGGGTTCTGAAGAATGCGCCGAGCAGCAGCAGGAACGCGCAGGAGATGATCCAGCGGGCCACCTGCGCCCGCTCGCCCACGCGGTAGGAGTCGAACCCGGTCATGAGTCGAGCCGCACGGCAAACCACTGGCGGAAGGCATACAGCACCAGGGCGCCCGCCGCCGCCGTGCTCAACGCCTGGAGCGGGCTGTAGACGCCCAGCTCGAGGAGCAGCTGGCCCTGCGCCGTGCCGCTCGCCAGCAGCAGGATCAGGTCGCGGAGCCAGAGACCGACGGCCACGAAGCCCGCGTTCACCAGCAGATTGTCGGCGAAGAAGACCGCACGCCCCCACGCCGCGGCGTAGCCCACGATCGTGTCGGCCAGCGTCGCGGCGCCGAAGCGCGCCGGCGACAGGGCGTCGGTCGCCAGGCCGACGAGGAACCCGGCCAGCGCCCCGGCTCCCGGCCCGCTCCGCATGGCGAAGATCACCAACCCGAAGAGCAGGAAGTCGGGCGCGAGCCGCGAGTCGAACAGGCGGGGCCGCACGTAGAAGTGCAGCAGGACGAGCGTCATCAGCACGGCGCCCAGCTGGAACCGGCTGGTTCGGGTCGAGGTCACGGCGTCGTGTCCGCTCGAGCGGGAGGCGCCGGCTCCGCCGGGGCCGGGACCGCCAGCCGCGCAGAATCGGCCCGGGCGCGCCGTCGGGCGGAATCGGCGGCCGCGGCGCGGCGCCGGACTCTGGCGATCGAATCCGCCCTCGCCCGGCTCGCCGAATCGAGCTTGGGCCGCGCGACCGAGTCGGGCCGGGGCCGAACCGGCGCCGCCGGTTTGAGCGAGTCGGACCGCGGCGTGGGCTCCAGCGTATCCGAGGGGAACGCTTCGGCGACGGTGGCCAGGCGCCGGCCTGTGAGCACGAGGACATGCCCGGTCGACGCGGGATTGGCGGCCGGCCGGACCCGGTACACTCGCGCCCAGCCGGCCTCCTCGCGGATCACGCCCATCACCGTGCCGATGGGAATGCCCTTCGGGTACACGCCGCCGAGCCCCGAGGAGAGCACCACGGTGCCGGGCATGACCGAGTCCCGGTAAGGAACCCCACGAAACTCCAGATAGGCCTCGCTGCCGGTGGCGTTGGGAGAAGCCGCCACGATCCCGTAGGCGCTGCCGTTCGCGGTGAAGGCGCTCACCCGGAACTCCGGATGCGCCCACGTCATCGCCACGCTGGTGGTGCGACCCGCATTCCAGATGACACCGATCAGCCCCTCCGGGGCGACGATCGGATCGAACGACGTGACGCCCTCGACCTGGCCGACGCTCAACAGCAGCATGCGCGCGTCGGTCACCTGGGCCTGATGCAGCACCTCGGCCGCGACGTACGGCGTCTTGATCCGATGACTCAAGCCGAGCAGGCTGCGGAGCCGCTCGTTCTCCACGCTCAGCGCGGGCAGGCCCTGGGCCGCGTACGCGGCGGAGTCGCGCTCGACGAGGAGCGACCTGAGCCGGGCGCGGCTTCCCCGCCCCGCTTCGGCCTGCTCCTGCAGCCAGACGAGCGGGGCGAGCACGGTTTCGCGAAGCCCGTTGGCGATGCCGAGCGTGATTCGTTCGGGCGTGAAGAGTGCCGTCACCGCGAGCACCATGCAGCCGGCGAAGAGAACGGTGTCACGACGGCTGAAGCCTCGGTCCGACGCGGGGAACATCCCTAGAAGGAGAGCACGCTGCGGTACTTCTCGAAGTCGTCAAGAATCCTGCCGGTGCCCCGCACGACGCAGGTGAGCGGATCTTCGTCGACGTGTACCGGGAGCCCGGTTTCCTGCGCAAGGAGAATGTCGAGCCCGCGAATGAGCGCCCCCCCGCCGGTCATCACGATGCCCCGGTCGACGATGTCGCTGGCAAGCTCGGGCGGGGTGATCTCGAGGGCCCGGCGCACGGCATCCACGATCTGCTGGATGGGCTCCTGCACCGCCTCGCGGATCTCCGACGAGTGCACCCGGACCGTCTTGGGGATGCCGGAGACAAGGTCACGACCCTTGACCTCCATCTCGCGCTCTTCGCCCACGGGCGCCGCCGAGCCGATCTTGATCTTGATGGCCTCGGCGGTGGGCTCGCCGACGAGCAGATTGTAGTTCTTGCGCATGAACTGCACGATCGCCTGATCCAGCTCGTCTCCACCCGTCCGGATGGACGTGTCGGACACGATGCCCGAGAGCGCGATGACCGCGATCTCGGTCGTCCCGCCGCCGATGTCGATCACCATGTTGCCCGTGGGCGTCTCGACCGGGAGGCCCACGCCGATCGCCGCCGCCATGGGCTCCGCGACCATCATGACCTGCTTCGCTCCGGCGGTCTGCGCCGAGTCGCGCACGGCGCGCCGCTCCACCTCGGTGATGCCCGACGGGACGCAGACGATGACCTTCGGCTTCACCCGGAAGACGTGCTTGTCGATGATCGTCTTCAGGAAGTAGCGCAGCATCTTCTCGGTCACGTCGAAGTCGGCGATGACGCCGTCCTTGAGGGGCCGGACGGCGACGATGCTGTCCGGCGTGCGGCCCAACATTCGTTTCGCCTCGAGGCCGATCCCCTTGATCTTGCCCGTCGCCTTCTCGATGGCGACGACCGAGGGCTCGTTGAGGACGATCCCCTCACCTTTCACGTACACGAGCGTGTTAGCCGTGCCGAGATCGACCGCGATCTCGTTGGCGGGCAGGAAGGACGACAGGTTCAACGAAGGGAGCTTCATCGAGCGGTTGTGAGGAGCATGGGCGGAAAGGTAAGAGGCACGCGGGTTTAGCCACAAGGGCGCATTACGTCCCCGCCACCCCCGTGCTGCCGAAACCACCAGCGCCCCGGGCCGTCGCGGGGAGTTCGGCCACCTCGGCGAACTCCGCCCGCTCGACCCGGGCGATGACCATCTGGGCGATGCGCATGCCCCGCGTCACCTGAAACGGCTCGGTGCCGAGGTTCACCAGGGCCACCATCAGCTCGCCCCGGTAGTCGCTGTCGATCGTGGCCGGCGTATTGGGCAGCGTGATGCCGTGCGTGAGCGCGAGCCCCGACCGGGGACGGAGCTGACACTCGTAGCCGTCGGGCACCGCGATGCTGAAGCCGGTGCGGAACAGCCGCCGCTCCCGCGGGGCGATGGCGCCGTCCTCGGCGCTCGCGAGGTCGTAACCCGCCGCGCCGGAGGAGGCGCGGGCGGGGACCGGAAGATCGTGGCCGTGCGGCAGGCGGGCCAGCAGGACGCGCACGGTCGCGCCTTCCGCGCCCTCAGAGAACGGATGCGACATCGACCAGCGGCAGCCCGAAGGCCTCGGCCACGCCCGGGTAGACCACCTTGCCTTCGACCACGTTCAGCCCGCGCCGGAGGGCCTCGTCCCGCCGGCACGCCTCGCGCCAGCCGTACTTGGCCAGCCGCAGCGCGTACCGCAGCGTGGCATTGGTGAGGGCGAGGGTGGATGTCCGGGGAACGCCGCCCGGCATGTTCGCGACGCCATAGTGGAGGATCCCGTCGACGAAGTACGTCGGGTTCTCGTGCGTGGTCGGGCGAATGGTCTCGACGCAGCCGCCCTGGTCCACCGCGACGTCCACGATCACGGCGCCGGGCTTCATCAGCTTGAGATCGGCGCGCGTGACCAGATGCGGGGCCTTCGCGCCGGGCACGAGCACCGCGCCGATCAGCAGGTCCGCGCGCTTGATCGCCTCGAGCAGGTTGTAGCGGTTCGAGTAGATGCAGTCCACGTTGGGCGCCAAGACGTCGTCGAGGTAGCGCAGCCGCTCGAGCGAGAGATCGAGAATCACGACGTGCGCGCCGAGCCCGGCGGCCATCTTGGCCGCGTTGGCGCCGACCACGCCGCCGCCGATGATCACCACCTCGCCGGGGGGAACACCCGGCACGCCGCCGAGCAGCACGCCGGTGCCGCCGAAGACCTTCTCGAGGTACTTGGCGCCCTGCTGGACCGCCATCCGCCCCGCCACCTCCGACATCGGCGTGAGCAGCGGGAGCTCGCCCCCGGGGAGCTGCACCGTCTCGTACGCCACCGCCACGGCGCCCGAGCCGACCACCGCGCGGGTGAGCCGCTCGTCGGCCGCGAAGTGGAAATAGGTGAACATCACCTGGCCCCGGCGCATGCGGGGCCATTCGGCCTCGATCGGCTCCTTCACCTTCATGATCAGCTCGGCCCGCTTCCAGACGTCGTCGGCCGAGGGAAGGATCGTCGCACCCGCGGCCACGTAGGCCGGGTCCTCGAACCCGCTGCCTTCCCCCGCCCCGCGCTCGATCAGCACGCTGTGTCCCTGCGCGGCGAGCGCCTCCGCCCCCGCGGGCGCCAGCGCGACGCGGTTCTCGTTGGTCTTGATCTCTTTGGGGACGCCGATGTTCATGGTTCCTCAACTCGACGTAAGAGCGTGGTGCACAGGTATACGGTAAACGGTGAACGGGAGTCCCCCGTCGCACCCGCAGTTCCCGTTTACTGTTTACCGTTCACGGTT
>DATBQV010000151.1:0-13653 GCA_036560625.1 Gemmatimonadales bacterium | reverse complement strand
CGCGCTGGCCAGGCGGAGGTCGCATTCGCCACCGCCGAAGAGAGTCTGGAACACCGTGTGGAAGTTGGCCTTCACCGCCTCGAACGTCTCGAGGAACATGGCCCGGGCAGTCCCGTCGATCTCCCGGATCGCCTGGATCAGCGACTGCCGCGCCCCCACCAGGTCGTCCCGCTGGCCGGTGAGGAACTCGTACCGCTTCAGCTCATCGGCGTGCTCTTCGACCGCGAGCGGGTTGACGGGTCCGATCGCCTCGAGCGACGAGACGATCCGACCGGCCTCCGCCTCGAGGGTGTCGAGGTCGAGGTCCAGCGGCGGCGCGGTCTCGAGCAGCTCCTTCAGGGGCTTGCGCCATTCGGTCTCGACCCGCTCGATCAGGCTGCGCCGAAGCCCCGCGGCCTCCGTCAGCTCCAGCTGGAGGCGGTGGCTCTCCTCGCCGTGGGACTCGAGCCGGCCCCGTACTTCCGCGACCTCCCGACCGGCCGCGTCCAGTGCCTCATCCGCCTCGCGCAGGGTGTTGCCGGCGTCGATGTCGGCAGCCTCCAGCTCGAGGAGGGCCACCTGCCGCTCGGCACGCGCTTCCTGCCACTGCGTCTGCTGGGTCGAGAGCGTCTCCAGGTCCTGCTCGAGCTGCGCCAGCTCGGCGGTGAGCGCGCGGGCCAACTCCTCGGCATCGGTCCGCGTGGAGGCGGCACGGTCGAGCCGCTCGGTGGCCGCCTGTAGGCGGGCGGCAACCTGCGCCTCCCGTACCTGCCACTGGGCCCGCTTCTCCCGGGCGCTCTCCTGGGCGCTCTCCTGCTCCGCGAGAGCCGCGCGGGCGGCGCCCAGCTCTTCCTCCAGCCGGGCCCGTGCGACGTCGCCTTCCACCAGGGCGGCATCCACGTCGACCATCCGCTGCTCGGCCCGCGTCAGGCGCTCCGACAGCCTTGCCACTTCGGCGTCGGCGGCCACCAGCTCGCGGCTCAGGTTGTTGACGAACCGGGCGGCGTCCTCCGCCGCGGCCGCCGCCTGCCGCTCGGCCTCGCGCGCGCGCTCGAGATCGCCCGCCGCCTTCGCGAGCGCGCCCTCGAGCTGAGTGAGGCGGGCGAGTGCCGCACTGAGGCTCGCCTCGGCCGCGCCCATCGCGATGCTCGCCAGCTCCGCTTCCTGACCCAGCGTCTCCAGCTCCGCGCGCCGGCGCAGCGGGCCGGACGGCGCGGCCGCGCCACCCAGGAAGATGGCTCCGCTGGCGCGCCGGAGGACGTGACCGGCCTCGTCGAGCACTTGTGATCCCGCGAGCGCCGCGCGGACCCACGGCGCGGCCGGTCCTTCGGCCCGAAGCCGCTCGTCCAGTGGGGGCGCGCTTTCGGGAAGGACGGGCCCGGGATCGGCCGGCAGGAGGACGAGCGCCCCCGGCTGCTGCTCCGCGTGCCACTGTCTGATTTCGTCGACGGCGGCGAGATCGCGCACGAGCACGGCGTGGGTCCATTCGCCCAACAGCCGCTCGGCCAGCTCGGCGTGCTGCCGGCCGGTGCGGATGAAGTCGCTCAGCGGGCCGAGCACGCGGTCGCCGAACCGCTTCCGCGCCGCCAGCAGCGCGGCGGCGCCGGGCGCCAGACCGACGCGCTCGCGGTCGAGCTGCTCGAGCGCTTCACGCCGGGCCGTGATCTGGGCCAGGGACTCTTCCGCCTGGCGCCGCTCCGAGCGGACCAGCGCCTCCCGCTCGCGGGCCTCGGCGATCAGGTGCCGGGCATGCTCGGCATCGCCCGCGGCGCGCCGGGCTTCGTGACCCTTGAACGCCGCCTGTTCGATGGCATGGTCGCGGCGCCGCTCCGCCACGCCCAGCTCCGAGCGGAGTCCGCCGCTGTGCGCGGTGGCCTGCGCCGCACGCTCCCGGAGCGAGGCCAGCTCCCCCTCGAGCGCCGTCCGCTCCCCCTCGAGCGACCGGAGTGACTGAGCGCGTGTCTGGAGCGCCTCCTCCCGCTGGCGGACTGCGCTGCGCTGCTCGACGAGCCGCGCGCGGCCGGTTTCCTCCTCGGTGGTGCGGCTCACTACCTCGGTCTCGATGCGGGAATGCTCTGCCTGCGCGGCCACCCGATCCGCCGACGCGGCGTCGCGCTCACCGGCGGCGAGCTGGCCGCGAAGCTCCATCTGGGTCCGCTCTTCCTGAGCCTTGAGGCGCCGCGCGCCGGCGTTGGCCAGGCGCTCGCCGGCCAGGGCGAGATCGCCGTCGAGCTTCTCGAGCTCGACCCGCACCGAGCCCAGCCGGCGCGCGATCTCCGTGCGCTGAAGCTCCGCCGCCGCGCGGGCCCGGGCGGTCACGTCCCGGCCGATCTCCGCGGTCGCAAGATCCTCCCGCTCCGTCGGAAGCAGGCGGTTGAGCTCGGCGAACCTCGCCTCGATGCCCGCCGTCTTGTCTGCAAGCGCGTCGAGATGCCTCCGCACGAGCGTCAGCTGGACCGCGAACTTCTCTTCCGTGAGCTTGGCATGCCGCTCGGCTTTGCCCTTCTGGCGCGCGAGGCTCCGGATTTGTGACTGGACCTCGTTGATCAGATCCTCCACCCGCTGCAGGTCGGCAGCCGTTTCTTCCAGGCGGCGCTCCGTCGAGTGCTTCCGGTCGCGATAGAGACCGATCCCGGCCGCTTCCTCGAACAGCGAGCGCCGCTCTT
Organism: Gemmatimonadales bacterium; assembly: GCA_036560625.1. Classification (GTDB taxonomy): domain Bacteria; phylum Gemmatimonadota; class Gemmatimonadetes; order Gemmatimonadales; family GWC2-71-9; genus DASQPE01. The sequence continues at coordinate 11,008 of DATBQV010000151.1, read as the reverse complement.
CGGCCCGATCCGACAGAAGCAGCTTGATCATCTCGGCCTCGATCACGACGCCGGCGTCGCTCCCGAGGCCGGTGCCGCGGAGGAGGTCCTGAATGTCCCGGAGCCTGACCGGGGTGCCGTTGAGCAGGTAGTCGCTCTGCCCAGATCGCGAGAGGCGCCGTGCGATCACCACCTCCTGGTACGCGATCGGGAGGTCGCCATCCGTGTTGTCGAGATATAGCGCGACCTCGGTGACGTTGACCGGCTTTCTCGTCGCGGAGCCCTGGAAGATGACGTCCTCCATCTTGCCGCCGCGGAGGAGTCTGGCCGATTGCTCGCCGAGTACCCAGCGCACCGCGTCCGAGACGTTCGACTTTCCGCAGCCGTTGGGTCCCACGATGGCGGTGACGCCGTCGTCGAAGTTCAACGTCACCGTGTCCGCGAACGACTTGAATCCGGTGAGCTCGAGCTTGATGAGCTTCATGCGGCGCATCCTCTGGTCGGGAAGGCCCGCCTCATTGCGCGGGCTGGTCCTGGGGAGTGATGACGAACGACGGCATGCCGAGACTCTTGCCGGTCGCCTCGGCCTGCTCGCGGGTGGCGTACGGGCCGAGCACGACGCGATACGCTTCTTCGCCGGCCTTGGGCGGCAGCACCGAAGAAGGCAGTCCAGCCGCCTTCAGCTTGCCTGCAAGCTCATCGGCCCAAGCCGGATTCTGCGAGCTGCTGACCTGGAGATAAATGGCCGGAGGCGCGGCGGACGTGTCCACCGCCGTGGCACCCGTATCGGTCACGCCGGCGGAGGCCAGCTCCTGGCGCTGCTCCTCGGCGGGGAGCCAGGCCAGCGGCAACCACAGGTCCGCCGCTCCCCCCGCAACGGTCCCGGTGACCGGGAATCCGCTGGCGCCGAGGTCGAGGGCACGCACGTCGGCACCGGCACGCACGAGCAGGGTGCGCGAGCCGGCGACGGCCGGAAGGTCGATGCCCCACTTGGCCGCGACGACGCCGGCGAGGCGGTTGGTCGTCGCGTCCACGACCCACACGGAGTCGCCCTTCTCGGGGCGCGCGAGCAGCCATGCGCCGTAGAGGTCGCCGCGCAGCTCGCGCGCGGGCCCGGGGAGATCGATGGTTACGAGCGCGTCGTTGCTGAACCGGTCGAAGACCTGGATATCGCCCTTGCCCCGGGCCACGTACACGCGATGTCCCGACGGCGAGAACGCGACCGCCCGGGCGTGGCCGTCGACCGGGAGCACGCGGACCGGTTGCTTGCCCTGCGGCTCGTAGAGGATCACAGCCGAGTCCGCGGCCACCGCGACCAGATCCCCGAGGTAGGTCGCCGCCGCGGCGCCGCCCGGCAACGGCGCCCGGCCCAGCGCCTGGTCCGAGGTCAGGGCCATGGCTTCGGCGTGGTCCGCCGCGGGCACCGCCACGAGGGCGCCGTTCATCGTGCCGTAGAGCCCGCGCCAGGTGCCGGCCAGCTTGGTGCGGAACCGCACGGGTGTCCGGCGAATGATCTGGGTGACGACAGCGCCCGAATCGACGGCGTACACGGCGCCGTCGGGTCCGACGGTCGCTTCGCGCACCTGACTCAGCACGCTGCGTGTGCGGCGGGAGTCGAGGTCGAGACCGATCAGGTTGTTCTTGGCGTCGAGGGCGTAAACGGCGCCCTGCTCGACATCGGTGCCGACGAGCCGCTTCACCGGCGGGAGCTTGTCGACCTCCCGCCAGGCCGACTCCGCCAGGCCGGGCACCCGGTAGAGCCGAGCCTGGCCGCCCGCGGCCGGGAGACGCATGACGCTCGCGAGCGGCGCGGCGCGGGGCGCGTCCGGCAGCGGGCTGGCCGGGCGCTCGGATCCTCCACAGGCCGCAAGCGCCAGGGCGGCGCCGGCGATGAATCGGGGATGCACGGTGGAAAGGTAGGCGAACGACGGCTGGGGGTAAACCCGTAGACGGTGAACAGTTAACGGTAAACGGTGAACGGGGGTCCCGCTTTCCGGAGCCCCCGTTCACCGTTCACCGTTCACTGCCTCTAGAACGTCGGCCCGAGGCTCAGCGTCCAGAGATGCGTGATCGGCCGGTTCAGTGGCCGGGCGTAATCCAGCCGCAAGATCACGAACCCGAACAGGTTCGTCCGGACGGAGGCACCGTAGGACTGGAGCGGCGAGCGCGTATTCTCGAGGATCGTCGGATCGTTTGTCTGAGGCGCGCTCCACGACAGCGTGTTGCCCGCGTTCCAGGCGATGCCGACGTCGTAGAAGAATGCTCCTTCGATCGGCGGAATTGCGCTGGGCAGCTTGCGGAAAATCTGCCGCGTAAGAATGGGGAACCGGAGCTCAGCCGAGCCCACGGCAAAGCGTGACCCGATCAGGCGGTCCAGCTCGACGCAGCCGGTCTGCGAGTTGGCGGGCGTGCCCTGAATGACGGCGCACTCGTTCCGATCGTACGAGCCGGACGTGTGTCCCCTCAGGAAATCGGTGACGCCGATGAAATTCTGGAACTGATCGGCATCGCGTCCGAACCGGCCCAGGAACAGCCCGCGCGTGGCGAGCACGATGGGGCCCGCGATCTTGTCGTAGCGGCGGTAATCGGCGAGGCCCTGGAAGAAGCGCCAGCCGCCGATGGTCTGGGACACTTCGAACCGCGAGCGCCGCCCGGCAAACGGCCCGCTGTAGCCGGAAAGGGAGTTGTCGTGCACCAGCGCCAGGCGCGGCTGCACGTAGTTGTGCGAGCCCAGGCCGATCTTCTGGATCGACGGCTGGGAGACCAGCGGCTGGATGATTTCGTAGACCGCGTCGTCCACGTTGGTGGCCTGCATCCCCAGCTCAACCCGGGAGAACCGGCTGAACGGATACTGCGCGGCCAGGAACGCCGACCGGAACACGAGCCGCCGGATCTGCTGGATGTACAGCGGCTCGCCGGTGGTCGCATCAGTCGCGTACACGGCGCCGTTGAAGTAGAAGTACGGATCCTGCGACAAGCCGACGGTCCAGTTCAGGCGGTGGGTCAGGTTGGTGTATGCCGCGACTGCCTGCGCCTCGTCGATCCGGCCGTTCACGGCGAGTCCGAAGGCCAGGTTGTGGTTGCCGAGCATGTCGCTCAGCGTGATCGCGCTGCCGCCGTAGAAGCCCTGGCCGAAGTTGTCGCGCACGTAGCCCACCGACGGCCGCGCGATGTAATCGGCGGAGAAGCCGACCCGGTAGGGCTTGATCGAGAACTCGGCCGTGTCCGGCAGCGCGTAGTTGGCGGAGTCCAGCAGACGCGCCACGGTGAGGGGGGCCACGAACTTGCTCGTATCCGACGCCCGGCCCAGATCGGCGGACGGCCGGAAGCCCTTCGAGCTCCGGTAGATCGATCCGCCTTCACCCACCAGCGGGCTCTTGTCGATCTGGGCGATCGTCGTATCGCGCGCCGCCGGCTGCGCCTGTGCCACGGCCGGGGCGCTGGGGTTGGTCGGCGTGTACGGCTGCCGCTTGAGCGCGCGGGGATTGTCCACCGCGTAGATGTCGTACTTGCCGTTCTCGTAGTAGTTGAACGCCAGCCGGTCGGCTCCGTGCGACCAGGAGAGCACCGGCGACAGCGGGGTGATGCCCTGGGCCCCGGTGTAGAAGTCCGTCAGCTGATAGACGTCCTTCGCGTCGAAGTCGTACAGGAAGATGTTGCTCACCCCGTTGCGATCCGACACGAACGCGATCGAGCGGCCGTCCGGTGCCCACTGCGGGCTCACGTTCTTGCCCTGCTCCATGTGGGGCAGCACCTCGATCGTGCCGGTGTCGAGGTGATACAGCGCAATGCGGAAGTTCCCGTACTTGAGCGTGCGGAAATCGGTCTCGGGACCGCGGTCGGTTGCGAACGCGATCGTCGAGCCGTCCGGCGACCAGACCGGGTGCAGATCGGCGTACTTGTCCTCGGTGAGCCGCTTGAAGCCGGTGCCGTCCCGATTGATGACGAAGAGGTCCGACAGCCCGCCGTCGTAGCCCGTAAACACCAGCCGCTGGCCGTCGGGACTCCAGCTCGGGGTGGTGACGCCGTTCAGCTTGATCGCCATCGACTTGACTTCGGTATTCCGGGCCACGTCCACGATGACGATGTTGTCCCGCGGTCCGCGCTTGGCGGCGAACGCGAGATACCGTCCATCCGGCGACCAGTTCGCCTGCGAGTTGATGAACCGATATGTCTCGTAGTTGCTCGACTGCGTGGACTTGAGGATCCTCCGCTTGGGCTCGCCGGTCTTCCCGTCCGCGAGCCACAGGTCCACGAAGTACCAGTCGCGCTCACCGAAGTAGACGACCTGGCTGCCGTCGGGTGACAGGGCGGGGGCGAGGTGCAGCGTACCCTTGTCCCGCTTCTCGGTCAGCAGCGCCTGGGAGATGGCGGTGGCGCGCACTCGCGACCCGATCTCGGGGAGATACTTCGCCTGGACCGCGTCGCGCCACTGGGTAGAAAGCTGGGGCAGGGTGAGGCCGGTGACTCGCTTGAAGGATGCCTCGATCCCCCCCTGCGTCGACCCGCGGAGGATCTCGCCGATAGCTTCGTCGCCCCAACGCTCGCCGATGTAGGCCCAGAGCGCGTGCCCGAACCGGTAGGGGAAGATCCGCGGATCGTAGGTGAGCTGCTCGATGGTGGGCAGCTTGTTCTCGAGGGCCGCATCCCGGAGCCACATCGCCGTTTCCGGGTTCACCGGACCGAGGGACATGTATTCGGCCATGCCCTCCATGAACCAGAGCGGCGGCTGTACCTGGAGCACACCCTGGAGGGCCGAGCCCCCGCGTCCGCTGGAGAAGACGTCCAGCTGGAACTGGTGCGTCATTTCGTGAGTGAGCACGTGGTCGATGTCGGCGTACGACCCCGTCAGCGGCATGATGTTGCGCTGCTTGAAGAAGTCGGTGAAGCCGCCGGTGCCCTCGCCTACGTCGCCGGGGGTGGTGTTGGTCTGGGAGAAGTCGGAGTGGGAGGCGTAAAGAATGATGGCCTTCCGCTCCTTGAAGCGGTGGCCGAGGATCTTCGACATCCGGGCGTAGGAGCGCTCGGCGATACGCGCCGCGTCCATGGCCGCCTCTCGCTCCACCGGATAGAAGTGGACGTCGAAGTGCTCGGTCTGGATGATCTTCCAGTCGAACGACTCGTACTGGACCTTGTTCTGGCCGAAGTACTGGGCCGACAAGAGCGCCGGCGTGCCGAGCGCGAGGGCGAGCACCGCCCCGCAGCGTCGAAGCATAGACGAAACCCCGCTTACGAAGACCGGATCAGAAGCTCCGGGGCGTCTCCCCAGAGCCGCTCCAACTGATAGAACGCGCGGGTCTCCGGGTGGAAGAGATGAATCACGAAATCCACGAAATCGATGAGTACCCACCGTCCCCCCAAGCCTTCCACGTGGTGCGTCCGATGGCCGCCGCGCCCCAACCGCTCCATGACGTGCTCGGCGATGCCGCGGACGTGTGCGTCGGACGTGCCCGACGCGATCACGAAGTAGTCGGTGGCGTCGCTCAGGCCGCGGAGGTCCAGCACCACCGGGTGCATCCCCTTCAGGTCCTCGATCGCCTCGAGCGCCAGCCGCAGTGGTTCGGGCATCCGCGGGGTCACGCCCGCCATCCGTCACTCACGCGGCCGTGCTCGAGGCGGGTCGGCGTGCCGTCTTCCACCTGGTAGAAGACTCCCCAGGCGCCCTCGCCGACGTGCGTGCCCAGCACGCCGGTGGCGAGGGAAACGAAGCAGTCCCGCGGACGGTAGGCCGCCACCAGGGCGGTCCGGAGCCGCTCGGCGGCCTCGGGGGCTTCGGCGTGGGCCACCCCGAAGCGTACCACCTTGGGGCGCGGAGTAAGCCGCCGCTCCAGGAGCGACAGGACCCGCGGGACCACGTTGTCGCTCCGCCGCACCCGGTCCACCGGCACTACGCGCCCGTCGTCGTCCAGCGACAGGATCGGCTTCACGTCCAGTATGCCCGCCAGCCAGGCCTTGCCTCGCGTGACCCGGCCGGACCGGAGCAGATTGTCGTAGCGATCCACCGTGATGAAGACGCCCGACTGCGCCCGGACCCGCTCCAGCTCGGCCACGATGTCCGCCGCCCGCCAGCCCGATTCCGCGAGCTCGGCGGCGCGGAGCGCCAGCATGCCGAGCCCCAGCGACACCGTGCGGCTATTGACGACGTGAACGTGCTCGAGGCCGGCCGCCTTGGCCGCCGCCTTGCCCGATTGATACGTACCCGAGAGCGCGCCCGACAGCGTGAGGGCCACGACCTCCGCCGCTTCGCCGAGCGCGTCGCGGAACACGCGCACGAACTCGGCCGGTGTCGGCTGCGATGTAGTCGGCAGATCCTTGGCGATCCGGAGCCGCCGGTAGAAGTCCTCCGGCTTCAGTTCTACGCGGTCGCGAAAGGTTTCGTTGCCGAACATCACCTGGAGCGGCACCATCGCGATATGGTGCCGGTCGAGCACCGCGTCCGTGAGATCGGCCGAGCTGTCCGCCACCACCGCGACCGGCCGCCGCTCGCCATGGGAGAGGCGCCAGTGCTGGGCCCGCATGTCCTCGGCCTTCGTCGTCTCGATCCGCCCCCAGCGCTCGGCATAACTAAAGACGGCCTCGGGCGTGTCGGTGTGCACATGGACCTTGAGCACGTCCGCCAGCACCGCCACCTGCACCGATCCGCCGAAGTTGTGCATGGCGGCTCGCACCTCGTTGGCCGGCGGCAGCTGCGCTCCGCGCACCAGGACCTCGGTGCAGTACTGGAAGTCGCGCTCGGCGGCCACCTCGACCAGGGCCGCCGCGAACGCGGCGGATGACGCCGAACCGGCCGAGTCGGGCTCGGCGGGGAGGATCGGGTCGCCCTCGATGAATCGTACCACCCCTTCCAGCATCCGGACGAATCCCTTGCCGCCGGCGTCCACGACGCCCGCCTCCTTCAGGACCGCCAGCAGCTCGGGCGTGCGGGCCAGCGCGATCTCCGCCTCGGCGAGCAGCCGGGCCATGAACTCGCCCACGTCCCCGGAGTCGGCGGCGGCGCGCTCCGCGGCCGCCGCCGCTTCCCGCGCCACCGTGAGGATCGTGCCCTCGCGCGGGTCGTCGAGCGACTCGTAGAGGCGGTCTGCCCCCCGGCGAAGCCCCGCCGCGATGTCGCGCGTCGACGCATGCGCGCGGTCGCCGAGCGCTTCGGCGAAGCCCATGAGGAAGTGGGCCAGCATCATGCCGGAGTTGCCCCGGGCACCGAGAACGGCGGCGCGGGCCGCGGCGCGGGCGGTCTCCGGAAGCGGCGCGTCGCCGAGCGCGCGGAGCGCGTCGGCGACGGAGCGGAGCGTCAGGCTGAAGTTGGTGCCGGTATCGCCGTCCGGGACCGGGAAGACGTTGATCCGGTTGATCTCCTCTCGCCCCGCCGCCACCCAGTCGGCCGCGGCGAGGAACGAGCGCGTCAGCCGGGGCCCGTCGACGTAGGCGATGCCCACCGTCATCGCCAGGCTACTCGGCGACCACCTGTACCCGGACTTCGGCATGGACCTCGGGGTGCAGCCGGACCACCACCGCGTGGGAGCCCAGCGTCTTGATCGGGTGCTCCAGCTCGATCCGCCGGCGATCGACCTGGATCTGTTGTTTGGCCAGCGCGTCGGCGACGTCCTGCGCGGTGACGGAGCCGAACAGCTTGCCTTCCTCGCCGGCCTTGCCGGTGAGCGTCACGTTCGCCGCGGCCAGCCGCGCGGCGAACGCCTGGGCCTCCACCTTGTCCGCTTCGAGTCGCGTGGTGCGCGCCCTGGTTTCCGCCGCGATCCGCTTCTTGTTGCCTTCGCTGGCCTCGTAGGCCAGACCCTTCGGCAGCAGAAAATTGCGGGCGTAACCGGGCCGCACGCGTACCATCTCGCCGGCTTTGCCCAGCGACTTCACGTCCTCACGCAGGATGACTTCGATCATCGGTCGAATCCTCCGGTAGCAGGCGACGCGGGGCGTCGCCGGAAATCTAGCCAGGTGTCCGCGAGGCCGAGGAGCGTCAGCCCCCCGACCACGAACGGCAGCAGAAACAGGGCGACGACGGTCACGAACGCGGTGGTGACCCGGGGCAGCCGCCCGGCCCCCGCACCCACGACCGCCAGGCCGCGGGCGGCGTATAGCGCCATCGCCACGAGCAGCAGATTGCCGCCGGCGTCGTGGATGTCCGGCGGCGTGTGCAACAGCACCAGCGCGAGGCCCACCACGGGCAGCCAGACCGCCTGATCGCTGAACCGGAACGTGGCGAACGGCGCGGGCGGATCTCCCATCGGCCGCTGGGCGATCCGGTGATACAGCCACCAGCCGAGCACGACGCCCGCGAGCGCGTTGAGGAACAGGAGCGCCGGCATGAGCGTCGCCCACGTCGGCGCACCGTCGGCCATCTGGCGCAGCAGGTCGCCGGTGTCGTCGCCGCCGGCAGTATCCGCTTGCCTCGCGAGCTCGGTGAACGACCGGGACACCTCGCGGGCCATCTCGGTCTTGAGCTCGTGCCAATCCAGGCGCAAGGCCATGCACCAAAGCACCAGCGCGACCGAGGCGAGGCCCAGCGCGCACACCGCCCGGCGGAAGAGCGGCGCCCGCCACTCCAGCGAGATTGCCACGAACGCGCCGGTCACCAGCACCCCGCCGGCTCGCAGCAGCTGCTCCGCAACGCTGCCGGCCGGCTCGAGCCACGCGCCGAGCCAGATGGTCGCCAACCCGAGCCAGGCCCATTCCCGGAACGTCGACGGCCGGGAGAAGGCCAGCATGCCTGCCAGCGGTCCGAGCAGGAATGCGGGCGGGGCAAGGAAGAGGTAGGCGAGCGCGACCAGGAGGGGACCCAGGGCTCCCCGGCCCGTCGGCCGCGCCGCCCCCGGCCCCGTCACGCCGAGCTGAGTCAGCCGCCGAAGCCCTTGATGTAGGGCAGAAGCGCGAGCTGCCGGGCCCGCTTGATGGCGGTGCTGAGCTGGCGCTGGTGCCGCGCGCACGTTCCCGAGAGCCGGCTCGGCAGGATCTTGCCGCGCTCGGTCAGGAACCGCTGGAGGGTGCGCTCGTCCTTGTAGTCCACGATGCGGACGCCCGACTCGCAGATAGCGCAGGTCTTCTGGGGGCGCCTCATTCGTCGTCCTCCTCGTCGCTCTTGCCGGCGGTCACTGGCACCGGCTGGGCGCCTTCGTTCACAACCACGAGAAAGCGCAACACGCTCTCGTCGAGCTTGATGGCGCGCTCGAACTCCGGCAGCGCGGTGCCGCCGGTGTCGAACTTGGAGACGACGTAGTACCCGGTCTCGTGCTTCTTGATCGGATAGGCGAGGGTACGCTTGCCCCAGTGGGACACCTGGGGGGGCTCCGCTCCGGGCTGCTGGATGAGCGCATGGAACCGAGCGAGGTGCTCGTTGATGGCGGCCTCTTCGAGCGCACTGTCGAAGATGTAGACCACCTCATACTGGCGGGTCATGTCACCGTCCTTTGGTCTGATCGCCCCGGCCCTGGTGTGGGACCGAGGAGGGAAGTTGTTGGCGCGCGGAAGTATAGACCCCTCTCCCGGGTCGCGCTAGGCCTTCCCCGCCGGCGAAGCCGCGGCCATCTCAACTGCTGAATCGGAAGAGCATTACGTCACCATCCTGGACGACGTATTCTTTGCCTTCGGCCCGCGCCAGCCCCTGCTCCCGGGCACCCTTCCAGCCGCCAACCCGCACGAAATCCCCGTACGCCACCGTCTCCGCGCGAATGAAGCCCTTCTCAAAATCGGAGTGAATGACCCCCGCGGCGGCCGGCGCGTTGTCGCCGCGGTGGATGGTCCACGCGCGGACTTCCTTCTCGCCGGCGGTGAAGTAACTCTGCAGCCCGAGCAAGTGATATGCCGCATGCGCCAGCCGGTCGAGTCCGGATTCGGCCAGGCCGAGGGAAGCGAGGAAGTCGGGCCGATCGGCCGGGGCCAGCTCCGCCAGCTCGGCCTCGACCTTGGCGGAGAAGGTGACGATCTCGGCCTGTTCGTGATCGCCGGTGACCGCCGCCTGGAGCGCGGCGACAAACGCGTTCCCCTCGCTGATCTGGTCCTCCGCCACGTTCGCGGCGTAGAGGACCGGCTTGCTGGTGAGCAAGTTGAGCGAGTGGTACGTCGGCGCCTCCTCCTCCGTGGGCACGACCGCGCGCGCCGGCTTGCCCGCGGCGAGCGCGGTGCGAACGGCCTCGAGCAGCCGCAGCTCCAGCCTGGCCTCGGGGTCGCCGGACTTGGCCGTGCGCGCGGTCTTGTCCAGTCGCTTTTCAACGGTGGCGAGGTCGGCGAGTCCCAACTCGATGTTGATCACTTCGCGGTCGCGCACCGGATCCACCGCGCCCATCACGTGCTGGATGTCGGGATCCTCGAAGCAGCGCACGACGTGCAGGACGGCGTCGACCTCGCGGATGTTGGCCAGGAACTGATTGCCCAGACCCTCGCCCTGGCTCGCGCCTTTGACGAGCCCGGCGATGTCGACGAACTCGACCGCGGCGGGCACCACCCGCTCCGGGTGCACGATCGCCGCGAGCGCGTCGAGCCGCGGATCGGGAACCTGCACGATCCCGGTGTTGGGCTCGATGGTCGCGAAGGGATAGTTCGCGACCAGGGCTTTCGCGCTGGTCAGGGCGTTGAAGAGGGTGGACTTGCCGACGTTGGGCAGGCCGACGATTCCGAGGCGGAGCATGGGGGACCTTAAAGACGGTGAACGGTGAACGGTAAACAGTGAACGGGGGCTCCGATGATCAGCGATGCTCCCTGTTCACCGTTCACCGTTCACCGTCTTCTGATTGTACCGCGTCATCGCCCGCTCGATGCCTTGCTCCAGCCAGCACTCGACCGCCTCGGACATCGGATCGAGCAGCGCGTCGAGGGCCTCTCGTTCCTCCTGCCCGAAGTCGGACAGGACCCAGTCGGCGAGATCGTCGATCTCGGGCGGCTTTGCGTCCACGCCGATCCGGAGCCGGGCGTAGTCCTGCCGCTGGAGGGCGCCTTCGATGCTCTTGAGGCCGTTGTGTCCGCCGGCGGTGCCGGCGCCGCGGAGGCGGAAGTGTCCGGTGGGCAGTGCTACGTCGTCTACCAG
>DATBQV010000150.1:0-2154 GCA_036560625.1 Gemmatimonadales bacterium | reverse complement strand
CGTTTGCCGTGACGAAGCCCTCGAGGAACAGCGTCGGAGCCTCCAGCAGGATGGACCCGCCGGAGCCGCCGCCCCCGTAGGCGGAGCCTCCGCCAGCGTTGACGACCCCCACGCCACGCACGTGGATCTCGACGCCGGACGAGATCTGGAGCGCGCCTCCACCGGCACCCCACTGGTAGCCATCGACGTACCCACCGGCGGAGCCCGCGAGCAACGGAGTGATCGTCGCGTTGCCGTACACGCTGCCGCCCGGTGCGGCGGTGCCGCTCACCGCGGAGCCTGCCCCTCCGATACCGCAGAACGAGGCTCCTCCTCCTCCGCTCGCCGTGAAGTTCGGCGTGAATCCGTTGCCGCCGGCTCCCGGTCCCTGCGGGCTGCTCGTACCGGCCCAGGTCGTGGCGCCGTTGCCGCCGAAGTACTGGCTGCCGGCCACCGTGACGGTCCCCTGGATGTCCACGGGGCCGAGGACGGCGAGGATGATGGGACGGGGCTCGTTGAACTGGAGCACCGCCGACGAATCGACCGTGAGCGCGCTCATGAAGTAGACGCTCGTCGGGAAGGTGAAGCCCGCCTGGTCCTGGAGCGTGACGATGACGGGCGCCGGCAAGCACTGGGTGCTGGTGCACGTGCCGGTGACGGTCACGGTCGGCGCCGCGCTCCAGTCGATGCCGCCATCGGTGCCGAAGAGAGGAACGCCGCCCTCGGGCGTCACCGGGAAGCCGCCGTCGGCCACGTTGATGGCGCCGAGGTTCGACGCGACGTAGCCGAGAGGACCGGCCTCGTAGTTGGCCTCGTACCCCGCGTCCTTGATGCCGCTCTCCGTGCCGCCGCCCTCGGTCGTGCCGCCTTCACCGCCGCCGCCCTCGCCGCCCCCGTCGAGCTCCGTGGGGTCGTAGCAGGCGCCGTTCGCGCACTGCTGGTTCTGCAGGCAGTCCGTGCTTGCCGACGCGGCCTGGCAGGGGGTGCGGCACTGGCTGTTGGAGCACGTCAGGCCCTGCTGGCAGCTCTTGCCGCCGGCGCACGTGACCTCCTGCGGGAGCTCGCAGACGCCGTTGCCGTTGATCTTCACGCAGAGATCGCCGGCCGTCGTGCAGTCGCGCGTCTCGTTGCAGGCCTGGTGGCACAGGGCGAAGATGCAGACGAGCGGGTCGGCGCAGTCGCTGTTGAGCGAGCAGCCCGAGGCGAGCTGCGCTCCGCCGGCTGACTTGCTGCTGCAGCTCGGGGTGCCGAGCGCGACGACGATGGTGATGGGAGCCAGGGCGAGCGCCCAGGCGGCAAAGCGACGGCGATGATGCATCGTGGATGGACTCCGGCGAAGGCCCGCGATGCGGGCAGATCACAACGGCATCCATGCTGAAGCCCGGGGTGCACCCTGTCAATCGGCGACTCCGCCACCGCACGACTCTGCGAGGAGACCTCGATATCTTCGCTCGGTGACGCCCGATGTCGGGCACGACCGGCCGGAACCGTCTCACGGTAGGCCGCGACCTTCGCCCGGTAGGCCCGAACCGAGCCACGGTTGGAGGCAACCGTCGGCACATCTGCCGGAAACCGAGCTCCGGTTGGCGGCGACCGAGCCTCGGTAGGAGGCTACCGCGGGCACATCTTCCGGGAACCGAGCTTCGGTCGGGGGGAGACGAGCCTCGGTACGAGGCAATGACGGGCACGTTTGCCGGGAGACGAGCCTCGGTCCCGGGGAGAGATGCCCGGCATCGGCTCCCACCGTGGTCATCTTTCCTCCGGACCCACCCGCGACACCTCCCGGTCGTGCGACGGATTCGACCGAACCCGGCTCGGAACGCGCGGGCCCTCCCTGCCACTGGCGCCGACCGAGCGAGACGAGCCCGTCACCGGCACCGAAGTCCCCCGGAGTGTCCCCCGGCTCTCGCCCGTCCACGTGCCCTTGCCCGTAAACCTGACCGAAGTCGCGCGCAACCCGGCCCGGGGATCCCCGATGCGCGCTACGGCGGGCACGTTTACGGGCACGGGCACGCGGACGGATCGCGACGGCGCTCCTAGAACATCACCCCGTCCGAGACGTAGATGCCCACGGGGAACCCGGGGTTCTCGCTCTCGGCGTCCGGGGAGTAGGCGGCTTCCAGGCGGAAGATCGCCGCCTCCCCCCACTGAAGGAAGAGGCCCCCTCCCACGCCG
>DATBQV010000149.1:0-4480 GCA_036560625.1 Gemmatimonadales bacterium | reverse complement strand
AGCCGCTCCAGATACAGATAGGTGAACGCGGCGAGGGCGACGGCGACGGCCACGACGAGGGTGAGGCGCATGGAAAGCAAGTAAACAGTAAACAGTGAACCGTGAACAGGGGCGCCCCGTTCGCTCTTCACTGGTTACTGTTCACTGTTCACTGTTCACTGTTCACTTCTTACCGTTTACCCTCCAGCGCCTCCACCGCGTCCCGCACCGCAAACCGCCCCTCGTAGATCGCTCGGCCCACGACCGCTCCGGCGAGTCCGGCCTCCCGCACTCGACGCAGGTCGTCGAGCGACGCGACGCCGCCGCTGGCGATGACCGCCGCCCCGAGCGACTGGAGCGCCACAGCCCCGGCGATATCCGGCCCCTCCAGCATGCCGTCACGGGCCACATCGGTGTAGATCAGCGTGCGGATTCCCTGCGAGATCACCCGCGTCGCCACGTCCTCGACCCGTTCGCCGGTCTCCTCGCGCCATCCGCGGATGGCGACGACGCTGGCCCTCGCGTCGAGGCCGACCGCAAGCCTTTCGGCGCCCGCACGGGCGAGCACGGCCGGAACCAGCTCGGGGGTCCTGACCGCCGCGGTGCCGATCACGACTCGCGCGGCGCCCGCATCGAGCATGGCGGTGATCACCTCGATCGTCCGAAACCCGCCGCCCACCTGAACCCTGAGCCGGCTGCCCACGCCCGCGACCACGCGTGCGATCAGATCGGCGTTGTCGCCCTCGCCGAACGCGCGATCGAGATCAACCAGGTGCAGCCAGCGCGCGCCCTCGCGGGCGAAGCCCTCGGCGACGGCCAGCGGGTTGTCGCCGTAGACGGTCTGCCGGTGGGCGTCACCCTGACTGAGGCGGACGACGCGACCGTGGCGGAGATCGATGGAGGGGAGGAAGAGAGCCATTAGCCGTTAGCCATCCCAAACATAAGCGGCCCTCCTCATTGCCAGAGGAGAGCCGCCACAATGGGAGCCGTTAGCCATTAGCCGTTGGCCGTTAGCTAACGGCCAAAGGCTAACGGCTAATAGCCAGCATCTCCGGCCTCAGCAACGCCAGCAGAGTATCCCGCTGTCGATCGAACGCCGGCCGGAGCGCGGCCGAGATCGGCGTGCCGTGGGCCAGCTGCACCCGCCGGGAGTCCTGCGCCACGCCGTTCACCCGGAACTCGTAGTGCAGGTGCGGGCCGGTGGCGAGACCGGTGGACCCGACGTAGCCGATCACCTCGCCCTGCGTCACCCGGGCGCCGCCGTGGATGCCGCGAGCGAACCCGCGGAGATGGCCGTAGCGTGTGGTGATCCCGTTCCGGTGACGCAGCTCGATCAGGTTGCCGTAGCCGCCGCTCGGGCCGGCCCGCAAGACCACGCCGTCGCCCGCCGCCATGACCGGCGTGCCGGGGGCCGCGGCGTAGTCGGTGCCCTCGTGCTTGCGCCACATTCCCAAGACGGGGTGGAACCGCGCGCGGGCGAACGTGGATGAGATTCGGCGGAACTCGACCGGGGCCCGCAGAAAGGCGCGCCGCAGCGACCCGCCGTCCGGATCGTAGAAGCTGGACGCCCCGGCCGAGTCGAACCGCACCGCCGTGAGCCGCTTCCCGCTCATCGTCAGATCGCTCGCCAGGATGCGCCCGAAGCGCACCTGGCCCTCCGGCGACGTGAGGCGCTCGAACACCACCGCGAAGTGATCACCCGGCTGGATGTCGCGCGTGAAGTCCACCTCCCACGCGAACACGTCGGCGAGATCCCACGCAAGCCGAACCCGATCACCAGTGGTGATCGCGTCGCTGCTCACCCCATCCAGCGCCTCGTACAGCGAGTTGTCGATGTCGCCTTCGATCCGCACCGGCTCGACCCGCCAGGCGATCGACTCCGCCCCCACGGTCCACCCGGTCGATGCCCGGGTGAACGTCACCAGCTGCTCGGGGCTGGTCCGCACCCGTACGGCAGTCGGAGCCGAATCCGGAGCGGCGCGGCGGAACGCGATGACGAGGCCCGCGCGAAGCCGACGGGGGTCGAGCGTGCGGGCCGGATCGGCACGCGAGAGGTCGAGGTCGACGACACCCTGGCGATGGAACATCGCGCCGAGGGTCTCGCCTCGGCGGAGCGTGTCGAGGACTTCGATAGTGGAAGGCTGGAAGAGGGGGGAGACCGGCGGAGCGGCCATGGCCGTCCGCGCTTCGAACCGGCGCCACGGCCACCGGTGGCTCCGAGCCGCGATCGCCGCACCCGCAATGACGAGAACAGCGATCGCGATCCGGAGCCTGCCCATCAGTCCATCTGCCTGCGGATGAAGGTGGGGATCTCCATGTCCGGTACATC
This sequence comes from Gemmatimonadales bacterium, assembly GCA_036560625.1. GTDB lineage: Bacteria > Gemmatimonadota > Gemmatimonadetes > Gemmatimonadales > GWC2-71-9 > DASQPE01. Next base: position 2,172 of record DATBQV010000149.1, on the reverse strand, counting down.
CGCGGCTGGCGGCTGGGCCGGCTTGGGCTGGGGCTGCACCTTGGGCTGCGCGGCCGGCGTCTGGGGCTGCGGCCGCTTGGGGAAGTCGAGTACGCCCGCACGCGTCCCACGCATCCCGGCGGCGGGGGTCTCACCGGTGACCGCGCGATCGAAGCCGGTGGCGATGACCGTAACCCGGACCTCGCCCTGCATGGCAGGGTCAGTCGCGGCGCCGAAGATGATCTCGGCCTCGTCGCCCACGGCGTCGTGGATGATGTCGTTGATCTGCGTGGTCTCGCCCAGGGTCAAATCCTCGCCACCGATAATGTTGATCAGGACGCCCAGGGCGCCTGTAATGGATACGTTGTCCAGCAACGGGCTCGAAATCGCCTGCTGCGCTGCTTCCAGCGCCCGATTGTCGCCCCGCCCGATCCCGGTGCCCATGAGCGCGGCGCCGCCGTTCTGCATGACGGTGCGGACATCGGCGAAGTCCACGTTGATGATGCCGGTGGACGTGATCAGACTCGCGATGCCCTGGGTGGCGTGAAGCAGAACCTCGTCCGCCTTCTTGAGCGCATCCTGGAAGGGAATGCCCTTGCCCACCACCGCGAGCAGGCGTTCGTTCGGCACCACGATCATCGTGTCCACGTTCTTGCGCATTTCGGCGATGCCGGTTTCCGCCTGTCGCATTCGCCGCCGCCCTTCGAACAGGAACGGCTTGGTCACGATGCCGACCGTCAGGGCTCCCGCTTCCCGGGCCAGCTGGGCCACGATCGGGGCTGCCCCCGTCCCGGTTCCGCCGCCCATTCCGCAGGTTACGAAGACCATGTCGGCCCCTTGCACGGCCTGGGCCACTTCGTCCTTGTTCTCCTCGATGGCCTGCCGGCCGATCTCCGGCCTGGCTCCCGCCCCGAGTCCCCGGGTCAGCTTGCGCCCGATCTGGATCTTGATGTCGGACTTGGACATCCGCAGCGCCTGGGCGTCGGTGTTGACCGAGATGAACTCGACGCCCAGCAACCGCTCGTCGATCATGCGGTTGACGGCATTGCCGCCGCCGCCGCCGACGCCGGCCACCTTCATCTTGGCGTTCTGCGGGACGCCGCTCTCTTCCAGCTCAAAGATCATGGCGTGTTCCCTCGGTTCGACTCAGAAAAAGTCCTGGAGCCAGCGCTTCACGGGGCCGAGCACCTTCTCCACCGCCGGCGACCGACGTCCCCCGGAGCCGAACCCGCTCCCCAGGGCGACCTGTCGGGCGCCGTACAAGCCCAAGCCTGCTGCAACCGCCATTCTCGGAGATTCAACGCTGTCGGCGAGGCCGCGGAGCCGCTGACCCGGAATGCCCACCCGGGCCGGCATCGCGAACACGTCCCGCGCGAGCTCGACGATGCCGGGCGTCAACGCGCCGCCACCGGTCAAGATAACGCCGGCGGGAAGCCGCTGGTGATACCCGGCCCGGCTGATTTCGTCGAGCGCAAACTCGAGGATCTCCTGAAAGCGCATGCGCATGATGTGGGCGAGCATGTACCGCTGCGCCATCCGTCCCCCCTGCGCCGGGGTGGAGGGCAGCTCCACCAGGTCGCTCTCGGGGACCAGCGGCTCGAACGCGGCGCCGTGCCGCTCGCGCAGGCGCTCGCCCTCCTGCTGCGTGACCTGGAAGCCGTGCATGATGTCGGCGGTGACGTGGCCGCCGGCGCACAGCAGCGATCCGGTGTGGCGGATTTTCCCGCTGTGGAAGACGGCGACGTTGGTCGACGCCCCGCCCAGCTCGACCAGCGCGCAGCCCAGCTCGACTTCGTCGGGCGTGAGCACAGCGAGCGACGCGGCCAGGGGCTCGAGCACGAACTCGCCCACGTGGTAGCCCGCCCGCTCGACACACTTGCGGAGATTCTGCAGCACGCTCGACAAGACCGTCACGAGGTAAACCTCGGCCTCGAGCCGGGAGCCGGTCATCCCGATCGGCTCGTTGATCCCGCCCTGCTGGTCGATGATGTAGTCGAGCGGGATGGCATGCAGCAGCTCGTGATCCCGGCCGAAGGAGACGTTGCTGGCCATGTCGTTCACCCGGGCGACATCGCCGGTGCGGATCTCGTCGCCGGTGACCGACACCATCCCGTGCGAGCTGCGCCCCGCGACGTGCTCGCCGGCGATCCCGCAGTAGAGCGTTCCCACCTCGACGCCGGCCATACGTTGGGC
>DATBQV010000148.1:0-7904 GCA_036560625.1 Gemmatimonadales bacterium | reverse complement strand
ATCGCCCGCTCGAGCGCCGCGGAGCCGCTGAAACGGCTGCCGAAGGTGTCCACCATGCGGCCGAGCCGGACGTAGGCGGTGGTGTCGGCCAGCGCCGCGTCGATCAGCCGGTCGGCCGTCTCGCGGTAGCGGGCCGCGATGTCCACTGGCGGCGTTTGAGCCCGGAGCGACGCGGGGCGCGGGCAGACGGCGGCGAGCCCGGCGATGGCGATAGACGCGGCGGCGCGAGAAATCCGGAGGGTCATGAGAAGCCTCGAACGGCGATCGGGAAAGGCGGACGGGTGTCGGTCGGCGGCCGGGCGAGACAATCCCCGAAATGCTCGCCTGCCGCGAGGACCGTGAGCCGTACGATTTCCCGCTCCCGGAAGTGTCGCCGCACGGCGGCCGTCTCGACGGCCGGCACGAGGCCATCGGTCGCCGCGGCCTGCGCCACCGCGCCGGCAAACGCGAGCGCCGCTCGCTCCCGCTCGGAGAGGCCCCCGTCGACGTCCGGCAGATAAAGCAGCTTCAGGCTTTCCACGGGCAGCGATGCCTTCCGCCAACGGTGGCGGCCCGCCTCGATGCACCAGCGGCACCCGCTCAGCTCGGCCGACAACTGGCTGACGAGAAGCTCGAGGCGGGGGTCGAGCCCTTCGGCCCGGCCCGGAAGCCGGGAGAGGCGCAGGTACGCGTCAAGAAGGAGCGGCCCGCACGGTGCCGCGACCGCGCCGCCGAGCAAGCGAGCCGAGAGACGAGGCAGCCAGGAGAGCAGGTCGGCCTCCGATGTTCCGGACCTGGTCGCGTTACAACAGTACCATATTGGCGATACAACTGTATCATCTTACTGACACACGCGCAAGACGGCATGCCTCTGTTCCGGAGGCCGGCCGGATCAGGCGCCTGCGTCCCTCGACGCCGCGAGGGCGGCTTCTGCCTCGCGCCGGAGCCGGCGGCGCCGGACGACGTAGGAGAGGACGATGCTGAGCTCGTAGAGGAGATACAGCGGCACCGCCATCGCGATCGTGGTCCACACCAGATCGCCGGGCGTGAGAAATGCCCCGATGATCACGGCGCCGACGATCGCGTGGCGGCGATAGCGGTTGAGAAACTCGGGCGTCACGATGCCGAGCGCGGCAAGGCCCAGGATCACGACCGGAAGCTCGAACGATACGCCGAAGGCGATCGTCAGACTGAACACGAAGCCGAAGTATTCTCCGGCCGTGATCATCGGCTCGAGAGACGAGCCGCCGAAGCTCATGAGCCACGGGATCGCAAGCGGCAGCACGACGAAGTAGCCGAGGGACGCGCCGCTCACGAAGAGCAGCACCGCCCCGGAGGTGACGCCGAGCGCCACGCCGCGCTCGTGCCGGTAGAGGGCCGGCGCGACGAACGCCCAGAGCTGATAGAGCACGACCGGCAGCGCCAGGAGGATGCCGAGGCCGGCCGCTGCCTGGAGGATGATCTGGAAAGGATCGCCGGGGTGGGTGAAGACCAGGTGGTGACCGCCAAGGTACGGGAGAATCGGCCGTTCCAGCCAGCCAATGACGTCCACGTTGAGCACCACCGTGAGCGCCACGCCGACGCCGGCCGTCACCGCCACCAGCGACCAGATGATCCGCCAGCGCAGCTCCTCGAGATGATCGAGGAACGGCATCTCGCCGCGGTCGGGCTCCCGCGGAGGTGCATTCACCGGGTCACCCCCGGGGGGATGCTCGTCAGACCGGCCTCGCCGAGGAACAGGTCTCCTCCGGTCGGCCGCCCGTCGCGCCGCTCCGCGCGCGTCAGCACCAGCCGGTCCTTCGCGCGGGTCATACCCACATAAAGGAGGCGGCGGGCCTCCTGGATATCGCTCTCGTCCCACTCCTGCAGCTCGCGTCGCCCGGGCAACTGGTTGTCCTCCACGCCGACGATGTATACCCGCGAGAATTCGAGCCCCTTGGTCGAGTGTAGCGTGAGCAGGCTGACCCGCGCGGGATCCAGCTCCGCCCCGTCGCTGCTCGAGAGGGCGACCCGCTCCAGCAACCGCTCGATGCGCTCGTCGAGCGAGGCGCCCCGACTCCCGGCCACGAGGGCGCCGAGCCGAGCCACGGCGTCGGGGTACCGTTCCGCAGGGCTTCGCTCCCGGCGCAACCGTTCCATCACGCGTGTCCCTCCAAGCCGCTCGATCACCTCCGCCACCGGCGCCGCGCCCGGCGCCCCTGCATCGAGCTCCGCGGCGTAGAACTCGAGACAGTCACTATAGCGACCCAGCGCGAACGGCACCGCCAGGTTGCGCAGCAGTTGCTCTTCGGTAGTGGACGACGTCGCCTGGTCCAGCGCCAGCGCAACCCCGAGATGACCGAGCACCTGCACCTGAGCGGACTTCCGCCCGCGGCCAGCCTTGAGCGCTTCCAGTCGGCCGACTATGTGCGCGAGTGCCTCGGCATCGTCCAATGCGTGGTGGGCTCGCGCCAGCGGCACGCCGAAGTGGTGGGCGAGGTCCTCGAGCCGCGCGCCCTGGTCCAGCAGCGCGCGGGCGAGGGGATACGTATCGAAGAAGACGAGGTCGGCCGCGCCACCAAGCGGGGCGGCGAGACGCCGGAGGACCGGCACGTCGAACTTTTGCCCGTTGTGCGCCACCAACAGATCGCCACCCACGAACGCTCGGAACCGGGGCCACACCTCGGCGAAGAGCGGCGCGTTCCGCCGGTCGTCGTCTCCGTAGCCGTGGGCCTTACGAGCGCCCGGAGACACCGGCTTCACGCCGCCTACCATCTCCCGGAAGCGGTCGACCACCTCACCCCCTCGCACCCGCACCCCGGCGATCTCGACGATCTCGCAGGCCGCGATGTTGAGCTCAGTGGTCTCGAGATCGAAGGCGACGAAATCGGACAGCTCGCTCCGCACGGTTTGCGCGTGAACCAGCTGCAGTGCCTTGAACAGGAGCAGCGGCCAGCGGCCGCCCGACGGCTCGCCGCCGCCGAGGATCAGGTCGTCCATAGCCGGCACGTCGCCCGCGAGCTGGCGGGCGGCGTAGGGCACGGCCGCCTTTTGCAACATTCCCAGCAGGGCGATCTCCGTCCCGCCGCGTGGAGCGAGCCGGATGCGGGCACCGGCGTCAATCGCCTCGACGATGCGCCGTGCCAGCGCTTCGGCGCCCGGAAACGCGGCCGGGTCGGTCAGCTCGTCGTGCCGCTCCTCCAGCGGGTTCCGGAGCGGTCCGATGCGCCGGGAGAGGAGGTCGTCTACCAGCGATTCGAGCGAGCCGTGCGCGCGCCGCATGGCGCGCAGGTTCTCGACCATGTACACGAACCGCCACGCCGCCTTCCGCTCGGCATCTCCATTCGGACGCCTGCGGGCGAAGGCCCGCAGGCTCGCGAGCAGATCGGGACCGGGCGCGGCCAAGGCGACGCGCTCGAGGAGCGGAAGCGACAACGCCCGGCGCGCCAGGTTCTCCACGGCGATCGGGTCATCCGGCGCGCGCACCACCCGGAGCGACGCGACGACGTGCGCAATGACCGGATCGTCGAGGAGGGCCTGCCCGCGCGCGAGCCGGCAAGCGACTCCGGCCTCCAGCAGCCGTGTCTCGAGCGCGCGTCCGATGCTGTGGTAGCGATAGAGCACCGCGTACTCACCCCACGGGGTATCCGTGAGGCGGCGATCCTCCAGCAGGTCGGTCACCAGCCATTCGGCCTCGGCGGCCTCGTCCTCGAAGGCATAGGCCAGCACGTCGTACGGCGAGTTGCGCAGGGCCGAGATGTCCTTGCGGAACAGGCACGGATTCCGCTCGACCAGCCGGCGGGCGACGTCGAAGATCTGGATCGAGCACCGCCGGTTCTGATCGAGGACGATTCGCGGCGCGCCCTCGAAATCGGTCTCGAACCGCTCGAAGATCCGGCGATCCGCGCCGGTCCACGAGAAGATGGACTGCTCGTCGTCGCCGACGGCGAAGAGATTGCGGTGGTCGGCCGCGAGCCGGGTGACGATGCCGTATTGCGCCAGGTTGAAATCCTGGAACTCGTCCACGAGCACATAGTCGAACCGCCCGCGCTCGCTCGCGGCGACGGCCGGATTCTCGCGCAGGAGCCGCTCGGTGAGCGCAATCAGGTCGTCGAAGTCCACGAGGTTCCGGGCTCGGAGCGTATCACGGTAGGCCTCGAACAGCTCCTGGTCGCCGGCGCTGAGCGGGTACTGCTCCAACCGGGCGCGCGTGAACAGGGTGAGGAGCGAGCCGCGGCGGTCCTCCCGCACCTTGAGCCGGCGCAGGACGGTCTTCTGGTAGTCTTCGTCGGCGAGGCCGAATCCTCGGCGCAGTCCCGCCTGCTCGGGGTGCGCCCGCAGGACCGCGAGGGCAAACGCATGGAGCGTTCCGCCGACGACCTCCTCCCCCGCTTCACCGAGTGACTTGTGCAGCCGCGTCCGGATCTCCTCGGCCGCCTTGTTGGTGAACGTCACGGCGCAGATCCGCCCGGGCGCCATGCCGTGCTGCGTGATCAGGTGATGTATGCGGGCAATCAGGCAGTAGGTCTTCCCCGCGCCCGGCCCCGCGATCACGAGCACCGGACCCAACGGCGCCTCAACCGCTTTCCGCTGCTCCGGTGTCGGATCGAACCCCTCGCTCACCCGATGCCCTCCCCTGCCATCCAGTCCACCATTGTGTCCAGCAGCTCGGTCATTACCTCGGCCTCCGTCCGCCCTGAGCGCTTGAGCACGGCGAACGAGTGGTCTCCCCCCTCGACGATGTGGAGCGTGGCACCCGGCAGACGGCCGGTCACACTCTTCACCAACGCCAGATCGGCCAGCGTGTCGCGGGTTCCCTGGAGAAACAACATGGGAATCTGCACCCGCTCGAGGTGGGCCGCGCGCTCGACGCCGGGATTCCCGGGCGCATGGAGCGGGAAGCCCAGAAACATGAGGCCGCGGACCCCGGGAAGCGGAGACTTCGCTCCGGCGCCAGAGGTCATCCGGCCACCGAGCGACTTTCCGCCGGCCAGCAGCGGGAGGCCGGGCGCTGCCGCGGCCGCTCGCGCGACCGCGGCCCGAACAGTCGCCTCGAGCACACCGGGCGGGTCAGGGCGGCGCCCGCCGGCCTCCATGTAGGGGAATTGGTAGCGCAGCGTGCCGACCCCGCGCTCCGCGAGCCCGGCAGCGACCGCCTGAAGAAACCGGTGCCGCATCCCGGCTCCCGCGCCGTGGGCCAGCACGTAGAGCGCGCGCGCGTTCCGCGGCAGCTCGAGCAGGCCCGAGACATCGCCGACACGCTCGCCGACCTGAAGGACGAGATCCGTCATACGCGCGCGGCGAGTCGCTCCAATGCCCGGCCCAGGTCCGGCGCCAGCTCGAGCACGTCGCGCAGCGGATCGGCCTTTCGCTTCTTCAATCGCTCGGGCACCGTCAGGATGGTGAAGGCCCGAACGTCGAGGCGGTCGTTGACCTCGCGCCACTCGAGCGGAGTCGAAACCGGCGCGCCCGGCAGCGGGCGCACGCTGAACGGGGCGGCAAGCAGCTGGCCCGCGATGTTCTGGAGATAATCCACGTACACCTTCCCGCCGCGACGCGAGACGGCGCGGGTGATGGTCGAGATCTCCGGGAGCCCGGTGACGAGCACGCGCGCCAGCAGCTCGCCCAGCGAGCGGGATTGCTCGTACGTGCATTGGCGGCCGAGGGGCAGCAGGATGTGAAGCCCGGAGGAGCCGCTGGTCTTCACGAAGCTCGGCAGCTCGATCTCCCCGCACAGCTTCCGGGCGGCCTTGGCGACCTGGACCACGTGCTCGAAGGGCGCGCCTTTGGGGTCGAGATCGAGCACGCACCAGTCCGGGCGGTCCAGCGTCTGAACCCGGCTGGCCCACACGTGCAGCGGGATTGCCGCGAGGTTGGCCAGGTACAGGAGGGACTCCACGTCGTCGCAGACGAAGTAGTCGATTTCGCGCTGCGTCTGCTCGCTCCACATGCGCTGCGTCCGAATCCACTGCGGCACGAACACCGGCGCATCCTTCTGATAGAACGACTTGCCCTCGATGCCGTCCGGATATCGCGTAAGCACGACCGGCCGGTCCTTGAGGTATGGGAGGAGCCAGGGAGAGACGGTGCGGTAGTAGTCGATCAGGTCGCCCTTGGTGTAGCGCTCCGCGGGCCAGAAAACCTTTCCCAGGTTGGAGAAGACGACCTGGCGCTCGACCCCGCCGGCTTCCGGTGCCTCAGACTCGGGCAGATCCGCGTCCTCCGCCGCCTTCGCGTCCGTGGGGCGGTGGGCCCGGGTGACGTCGGTGGGACGCTTATCCTCCCGGAACCGGACGAACACCGGCTGGCGCAGGAGCCCTTCATCCGTCCATTCGGTGTATTCGACCTCGCAGACCACCTCCGGCTCGACCCACGTGGTTCCCTTCTCCTTCGGCACCGGGCCATCGCACGCGGGCGTCTTGCGTTTGAGCCGCTCCAGCTCGGCCCGCGTCTCGGCGAGCTGTTTGCCGCTGAATCCGCTGCCGGCGCGACCGGTGTAGACGAGCCTCCCGTCCACGTATTGCGCCAGCTGCAGGGCGCCGAATCCCTCGCGCGTGCCCTTGGGAGCCGTGAACCCCACCACCACGAACTCGTCGGTCTTGCGGGTGCGGACCTTGAGCCACGAAGGCGACCGCCCGGCCCGATAGGGCGAGTCCGCCTTCTTGCCCACCACGCCCTCGAGCCCCAGCCCCTGGACGCGTTCATACAGTGACTCCCCGTCGCGATCGAAGTGCTCGAGGTAGCGGAGCGCTCCCGCGGGCGGGAGCAGCTTCTCCAGCAGGCTCTTGCGCTCGGTCAGCGGGAGCGACCTGAGGTCGTACTCCTCGAAGCCGATGAGATCGAAGCCGTACAACGTGGCCGGCGTCTCGACAGCGGCCCGGCGCACGTCGAGTGACCGCCGGAGCCGGGCGCGGCCCTGGAGCCGCTGGAAGCTCGGTCGGCCGGCATCGTCCGGCGTCACGATCTCGCCGTCAAGCAGCACCCGGTCGAATGGGAGAGCGGACACGGCCCGGACGATCTCCGGGAAACTGGCCGCGAGATCGTTCCCGTTCCGGGAGAGGAGCCGGACGAGCGGCCCCTCCTTCGCGGCCAGAATCCGATAGCCGTCCAGCTTGAGCTCGAACACCCATCCCGGGCGGGAAAACGGCCTGTCGGCGGTCTCCGCGAGCATGAGCTGGACCATCTCGGCCTTGACCGGGCGGGCAGGCACCCGCAGCGCGGCCAGCCGGCGGCGTACTCCGTCGGCCGGGTTACGTCCCTCTTTCAGCTCCTCGACCGTGAGACCCGACAGCACCGAGCCCTCGGCGAAGTCGGTGCCGGGGCTCCGCACGTACTGATCGCGCTCCTTGATGAGCAACCAGTCGCGCTCGCTCTTCTTCAGCTTCACCAGCGTCCACATGCCACGGAGCTTGAAGCCCTTCAGCTCGAAGAGGAGCTTGCCTTTCGCCAGGCCCTCCATCGGATCGGCGTGGGGCAGCCACTGCCCTCGATCCCACACGATGACGGCGCCGGCGCCGTAGTTCCCCTCGGGAATCAGCCCTTCGAAATCGCCGTACTCGATCGGATGGTCTTCGACGTGGACCGCAAGACGCTTGTCGGCGGGGTCGAGCGATGGGCCCTTAGGGACGGCCCAGGACCGAAGCACGCCTTCCATCTCGAGGCGGAGGTCGAAGTGCAGGTGCCGAGCCGCGTGCTTGTGGACGACGAACAGGAGCCCGCGACCGGCGGCCGCGTCGACCGTTCCGGCGGGTTCCGGGGTGTGGCCGAGGGAGCGCTTGGCGCGGTATGGGGCGAGGGGGTCGGGGGACCGGTGGGGCATCAGAGAAAGGTGAACGGTAAACGGCGAACGGTAAACGGTGAACAGTGAACGGTGAACGGGTCCCCCGCCCCGCCCCCAGGCTCCCGAATCGCCCTGTTCACCGTTCACCGTTCACTGTTCCCCGTTC
>DATBQV010000147.1:0-6096 GCA_036560625.1 Gemmatimonadales bacterium | reverse complement strand
GGTCTGCTGGCGAGCCATGCCGCTAAGGGCGCGTCATCCCGTGCAGCGGCCGAGGGCGAGGCGACCTCCTTCGACGGCCAGGTGCCCGCCGGAGACGAGCGGGGCATCGCGGAGCTGCAGGCGGCACTGACCGCGGGCGCGGTCACGTCACGCGCGCTGGTGGAAGCCTCGCTCGCGCGAATCGCGCTGCTCGACCGGACCGGCCCGGCGCTCCGGCACGTGCTGGAAACCAACCCCGATGCGCTCGCACTCGCCGATGCGTCCGACGCGGAGCGGCGAGGCGGCCGAGTGCGCGGGCCCCTGCACGGCATCCCGATCCTGATCAAGGACAACATCGGCACCGCCGATCGCATGGAGACGACCGCGGGGTCGCTCGCGCTGCTCGGCGCGCGTCCCCCCGCGGATGCCGGCCTGGTGACCCGCCTGCGCGCGGCGGGCGCGGTCATTCTGGGAAAGACCAATCTCAGCGAGTGGGCCAACATCCGCTCGACCCACGCCTCGAGTGGCTGGAGCGGGCGGGGCGGGCAGGGGAGGAACCCCTACGCGCTCGACCGGACCCCGTCGGGCTCCAGCTCCGGATCAGCCGGGGCGGTGGCGGCCGCTTACTGTGCCGGCGCCATCGGGAGCGAGACGGACGGCTCGATCACGTCACCCTCGTCCTGCTGCTCGCTCGTGGGCTTGAAGCCGACAGTGGGACTCGTGAGCCGCTCGGTGATGATCCCGATTTCCGCGAGCCAGGATACGGCGGGCCCGATCGCGCGCAGCGTGCGAGACGTTGCCATTCTGCTCGGCGCCATGGCCGGCGCTGACGCGCAGGACCCCGCGACCGCCGCGAGCGCCGGCCACGTGCACGCCGACTACACCGGATTCCTTCGTGCCGATGCGCTCGAGGGGGCGCGCATCGGTGTCCCGCGCACGCGGCTCTTTGGATACAGCCCGGCGGTCGATCGACTCGCGGAGGAGGCGATCGCGGTGATGAAGCGATCGGGTGCGGTCATCGTGGACCCGGCGCATCTGGACCACCTGGGCGAGTACGACGGCACCGAGCTGGACGTCCTGCTTTACGAGTTGAAGGACGGCCTCAACACGTACCTGGCCGGTCTCGGAACCGGATCCAGGCCCGGGACCCTCGCGGACGTGATCGCGTTCAACGAGAGGGAACGCGAGCGGGAGATGCCGTATTTCGGGCAGGAGCTGTTCGTGGCCGCGGAGGCCAAGGGCCCGCTTACCGACCCCGCCTACCGGCAGGCGCTTGCCCGCAACCACCGCCTCGCGCGCACACTGGGCATCAACGCGACGATGGCAAAGCATCGGCTCGACGCGCTGGTGGCCCCGACCACCGGAGCCCCCAGCTTGATCGATCTGGTGAACGGCGACCCAGGCGGGGGCGGCAGCTGCACCACGCCACCGGCGGTGGCGGGCTACCCCCACATCACAGTGCCGATGGGATACGTGCGCGGGCTGCCGGCCGGCCTCTCCTTCTTCGGCCGGGCCTGGAGCGAGCCGGTCCTCCTGGGGTTGGCCTTTGCCTACGAGCAGGCGACCAAGGCGCGGCGGCCGCCGCAGTTCCTGGCGACGGCCACCGTCTAGGCCGCGCCGGTGCAAGAGATCTGCGTCCCATCGTCGCCTCAGGAGATCCCGAGAACTTCTGTTCATTGAATCTTGACTCCCCGGGAGGCCGCCCTGTCACCATCGACGGAGGCGAAGGCCGGCGGCGCTCGCCTGTCACAGGGTGGCGCGGCTGGTGGTCTATCAGGAACGACCGAGAGCGACGCCGCTCTGGTTGCCCGGACGCTCGCGGGCGACTTGAACGCGTTCGCCGGACTGATGGCGAGGTACCGCAGCGCCCTCGGACGGTACGCGCTTCACATGCTGGGCAACCGCGAGGACGCCGAGGAGGCGCTCCAGGACGGCTTCGTCCGCGCGTACTGGGCGCTCGCCACCTGCCGCGACCCGCAGCGTTTCGGCGCGTGGCTCTTCCGGATCGTGGTGAATCGTTGCCGGACGGTGCGGCGCCGGCGGCGGCCGGACGATCGGGCCGCCGTGTTGCCCGACGATCTCCCGACCCGTGGCGGCGACGTGAGCGAAGCGCTGGGATGGCGCGAAGAGATCAGCCGGGCGCTCGCACGACTCCGGCCCCACTATCGGGAGGCGTTTCTGCTGCGCTACGTGGAGGGGATGGACTACGACGAGATTTCGAGGCTCACGGGCGCCAAGGAGCCGGCGATCCGGATGCGGGTGAAGCGCGCGGGCGACCAGCTTCGGGAGCTGCTGCGTGACGTCATTTCGAGCTGACCCGCCGGAACCGGATGACGAGACGCTGCGCCGCGTCGTGGCGGAGCTGCGGCGCCCCGTGCCCTTGGGCCCCGGCATCGACCAGCGCGCGCTCGCCGCGATCCGTGCCGGTCGCGACCAAACCGCCTCCCGCCCCCGACGGTGGTGGCTGGGCGCGGCCGCGGCGATGGCCGCCCTCGCGGCGTCCCTGCTGCTCGTCGTGCGCCACGCCAATCCGCCCGCTGCAACCGGTAGGGAACGGGAAGTGGTGCTCCGTCTTGTGGCCCCGGCCTCGAGCGCCGTCGTCGTAGTCGGCGATTTCAACGACTGGAGCCCCGTCGCCACCCCGCTCCAACCAACCGCGTCGGGCGAGTGGACCGTCCGGCTCGACCTTCGACCGGGTCGCTATCGATACACCTTCCTCGTGGATGGTCGCGAGTGGAAGAGCGACCCGGCGGAGCCCCCCGCGCCTGACAACGACTACGGTCCCCCTACCTCGGTCCTCACGGTGACCTGACCGTGCGCCTCCGCCCTGCGTTCCTCGCCGCGTGTCTCCTGCTGGTCGGTCGGGGTATCCTCTCCGCCCAGGATCGCCGGATCACCGAGCGGCTCGACCCCGTCACCGCAGACGCGGTGCAGCACCTGGTGGATTCAGCCCGGACCGCCGGACTTCCAGCCGAGCCACTGGTGCAGAAGGCGCTCGAGGGCAGCACCCTCGGCGCCGGCGGCGATCGAATCCGCGCGGCCGTCTCGGTGCTGTTCGCCCAGCTGAGCCGGGCCCGGGCGGCCCTCGGGACCTCGGCCAGCGACGCGGAGGTCACCGCGGCGGCCGGCGCGCTTCGCGCGGGCGTCCCCGCCGACACCCTCCAGCACCTCCGTGCGCTGCGCTCGGGCCGCTCGCTCGTGGTGCCCATCTCCGTGCTCGCCGATCTCGTGGCCGAGGGCACGCCGCTCGACCGCGCCTACCAGTCGGTGTTCGACCTGGCTCGCGACGGGCGACCCGACGACGACTTTCTTGCACTGCGGCGCCGGGAAGTCCGGCAGGCGGTCGGCGCGCCCGATCCCGCCGACGCGCAGGCACCGAAGCCCGCCCCCGATCCCCCCGCCAAGCCATGACGGCGCGCGCCCTCGGCGTTCTCGCAGCGCTGGCGGTCGCCACGACGCCGGTCGAAGCGCAGTTCACCGGAGCGCTCGACGTGGGCGCGGGCACGGCCCACTCGGACGACGCGTTCTCCGGCGCCGTCGCCACGCTGGCACCCTCGATCACGTTCGAGAGGGGATCCCTGCGTGTGGGTGCCACCGGAGCGTATTCGAGTGGCCTCTCGGGCCGGTGGAACTTTCAGGGTGGCACCACCGCCGCGCTGATCTCGCCCCGCGTGGGCCCGTTCGCGCTCGAGGCGAGCGGAACCCTGGGCTGGACCTGGCACGACGACGTAGACGGGGCCACGACAGTCGAGGGCCGCCTCCGGGCCCTGGCTTATCCGTCCGCGACGACCACCGTGTGGTTGGGGGCCTCCGTGGGGAACGCGTACTCGCTCGGCCTCGGGCGCCCGTTGCGACGAACCCAGGTCGGGAGCGCGGCACGCCTGGGGCCCTTCCGCGTCGCGCTCTCGCTCACCAGCACGGCCTTCGATATCGGTACGAGTCCCATCGGGCCCTCGGCCGCAAGCGATGCAACGGCCGATACGCTCGCCGTGAGCGGCGCCCGCAGCCTGCGACGCAGCGTCTTCACCGACGGAATGCTCTCCGGAAGGCTGACGCTGGCTGCGTTCGACTTCGACGTCGCGCTGGGACGGCGATTCAGCCAGAGCACGCCTGAGCTGACGCTCTGGAGCGCGATGGTGAGCCGGGGCCTCACGCCGGGTCTCGCGCTGGTCGCGGGTGCGGGCCGAAGCGCCACTGACCCGGTGACCGCGCTGCCGGGCTCGAGCTACTTCGTGCTGGGCATGCGGGTGCGGTTCGGGTCTCCGTCGGCACGAGCGCATCCGGTAGAGCACGCGGAAAAGCGGGAGGCTGGAGCGCTCCGCATTGGTCCTGTCGAAGCGGCGGGACGGATCCTTCGCCTGCGGGCGCCGGGCGCGCGGGTCGTCGAGCTGGCGGGCGACTTCACGGATTGGCTGCCGGTACGGCTGGAACGTCGCGGGAAGGAAGAGTGGGTGGGCCGGATGGCCATTGCGCCCGGCATCCACCGCGTCGCCATGCGGGTGGACGGCGGCGAGTGGCGGCCGCCGCCCGGCACGCGTCCGGTGACCAGCGAGTTCGGTCCGGACGTCGGCGAGATCGTGGTCGAGTGATCAGAGCCCGGAGACCACCTTTGCCTTGAGGGCTTCGAACTCGGCGTCGGTGATCAGCCCGTTCGTGAGCATCTCCTTGGCCGCTTTGAGGCGCTCGACCGCGTCGGCGCCGCCGGCCGCACCGCCCGCCACGCCACCCAGCCCTCCGGCGCCGCCAACCTGAAGGCCGCCCGATTTCGCTCGCAGCTCCTCGAGGTCCCGCACCCGGCGCTTCTCGCGCCACTGCTGCTCCTGCGCCTGACAGATGCGATACACGCCCTGGGCCAGCTCCTTCCGGAGCCCGGTGAGGAGGAACGTCCCGGCAGCGCGGTCCTGGCTCGCGAGGTCGGCCTGATCGAGCGTGGTGACGGTGAGATCGGCGCCGAAGATACCCGCATTGAGCTTTACGTCCTTCAAGTCCTGCCAGCGCAGGTCCGACAGGCGGAATCCGCCAAGCAGCCCGCGGTGCAGCACCAGCAGGCGACCGCTGCTGGCCCCGACGAGAAGGCGACGCTTCGTGAGCGCGAACAGCCGTCGCTGGACGGCGTAGGCCTGGAGGGTCTCACCCGGGACCAGGAGGCCGTTCAGCTGTGACATCGCGGTCTGAATCCTCGAGTCTTCGTCCGCTCCGTGGGTCTCCTTCACCGCCGCCGTCATGCTCCCTCCAGGGTCAGGGTCTTCGCACCACGTAGTACGCCTGCGCCACGCCGCGCTCGCCCACCGGGATCCGGCCGAGCCAGAGCTGGAATGTGCGCGCCGAAATGGTGTTCGGCGAGGCAGGCAAGACCATCGTAGTCGTACGGGGGCAACGGGATGGGGCGGCGGGTGACCACCGCGATGATGGCCTGGTAGCTCGAGTCCTGGCCCTCCGGCAGCTGCGGGCGCAGCTCGACGCCGAGGCGGATCCACTCCCGCAGCGGAAACTCCAGCGTCTCGCCCGCGCGCACCGGCAGCCGCGCGACGAGATCGTTGGGCGCGAGAATGAAGAGGCGGGGGCCAACGCCGCCGGAGAGCAGGGTGAGGTAGCCGTCGGTGGCGGACGTCACCCGGATCCTCATCGGCTCCGTGTCCCCCTCGTCCCACACGACGTAGTCCTGCGCGTCGGTCTCGACGGTGACACCGAACGCACCGCGCGCGGGGCCCAGCGCTGAACGGCGGGGCGGGGCGCCGGGGGCGGACCTTGGCGCGGGACCCGGGCGATAGGACGGATCGAAGGCCGCTCGGCGCTTCAGCCGCTCGCGCTCGCGGTCGGAGGGCATGGTGGCGGAGTCGCCCGCGGCGCCCTCGCGCGCGGCCGTATCCCCGGCGGAGGGGACGACGAGCGTCGCCCCCTGCGCGACGAGCGCCGAGGGCGTGCCTGCAAGAGCGAGGGTGAGGGCGGCGAGCGCGAGCACCGGGAGCGTCGCCGGAGAGGTGGTGGCCATGGCCGAATTCAAGATAACTTGCACAACAAGACGGGGAGTGACAGGTGACTTGAACCGGGAAGGCGGAAGTAATTTCGGTTCTTGCTCTTAGGAGGTCGCAGGGCGAAATTACCGCCCCTATGATC
>DATBQV010000146.1:0-3535 GCA_036560625.1 Gemmatimonadales bacterium | reverse complement strand
ACGAATCCGCCGGCGCCGGCTACCGCTTGCGCCAGCCGCCGCGGCTGCGTCGTCGGCGCGACCAGGCGGATCAGATCCAGCCGGCTCGCGTGGACGGCCGCCTCGACCGCGGGATCGCCGCCCGCGGGCAGATCGGTGAGGAGCAGCGCCGCGACCCCCAGCTGCTCCGCGTCCCGGAGAAACCGCTCGAGTCCGTAGCGGAGAATCGGGTTGAGATAGCTGAAGACGACGATCGGCCGCTCCAGCTCGGCCCGCGCGATCAGATCGAGCGTGCCCGCCAGCGTCATCCCCTGCCGCAGGGCCTCGAACGTGGAGCGCTGGATGGTGGGTCCGTCGGCGAGCGGGTCGCTGAACGGGACCCCGACCTCGATGATGTCGGCATCGGCCGCGGCAGCGCGAAGGGCCGCGAGGCTGTCGGCGGTCGTGGGATAGCCGGCCGTGAGATACGGAATGAGTGCGGTTCTACCCGCCGCGCGGAGTCGGCTCCACGCGGCGTCGAGCACGGACTCAGACAAAGTAGTCGCCGACCGTGAGGCCGTAGCGGGTGGGGTTGGTGACCTTCACGATCGCGCGGAGGTAGCCGCCCCCCGCGTCCCGTTCGGCGAGGTTGACGAGCGTGCCCGGCGCCGGAATGGCGCTGCCGTCGGCCCCGATGACCAGCCGCACCATCGGCCGATTGAGCAGCGCCGCATCGGGATTGGGCGCGGCCACGATGCCCACCTCGAACGTATCGAGAATCACACAGGTGCCGACGGGGTAGATGCCGATCAGGTTGATGAGCGCCTTGACCAGCACCGGATCGTAGCCGCGCTTCGGGTTCTCCCACATCTCCCGGAGCACCTGGTCGGGCTCGATCGGAACGGTCTGGTAGGAGCGCCGGGTGGTGGCCGCGTCGAACCCGTCCGCCACCGCGACGATCCGGGAGAAGATGGCCAGGGATCGCGGGCGCACGTTCCGCGGGTAGCCGGTGAGGTCCTGCTTCATATGGTGCTCATACGCCACGAGAATGGAGCGATACGGAATCTCGTCGTATCCCCGCAGGCCGAACAGCGTCAGCGCGCCCTGCCAGGGATGGCCCTGCATCACCTTCCACTCGGTGTCGTCGAGGCCCGTGGTCTTGTTCAGGATGTCGATCGGCACGCGCGCCTTGCCGACGTCGTGCAGCAGGGCCGTCATGCCGAGGTCGTAGAGCTGGAGCTTGGAGAAGCCCAGCTTCTTGCCGAGCGCCACCGCGAAGATGCACACATTCACCGAGTGGGTGAACGTGTACTCGTCGTAGTCGCGGATGGTGGTCAGGCCGACGAGCGAGGTCTCGTTGTTCAGGACCTGATCGACGATCATCTGGACGGCCCGCTTCACCCGCTTCACGCTGGTCGCCCGGCCCAGGCGGATGCCGGTGATGACTTCCTTGGTGACCGCCACGCCCTGGCTGTAGGTGCGCTTGGCGACCTCCCGGGCTTCCTCCGACTCGCGCAGTCCTTCCTGCTGCGGGAGCGCGCGCTCGAGCTCGAGGTGCTCGACGCCGCCCTCGCTCATCCGGCGCTGAAGCTCCACGAGCAGATCGTCGGTGCTGCCCCGGCCGGAGAGGCTGAGCAGAAGACTCAGAAAGATCTGCCACTCCCGCCGGTTGGCCCCTTTGTGCACGCGGAGCGTCCCGATCTCGAACGCCCGGAACGTCGTCAGGATGTGGCTGAACGAGGCGTAGTTGTCGAGCTCGAGCCGGAGGCGGGTGGAGTTGACGAAGATGAAGTCGCCCGCGAGGCGCACCTCGATGTCGCCCTCCGCCTGGCTCAGCCGCTCGGCGGACGCCTCCAGATCGTAGAGCGCCTTCTGGACCGTCGCGTTCTCGACCGGGTAGAGCTTGAGACTGCGCAGCGCCGCGTACAGCTCGAGCAGCAGCCCGCGACCGGCCTGGCGCAGGCGCGCGTCCTGGGCGGCCGAGCCGTCGGGTGCCCCGCGAGTCGTGTCCTGGGGCTGGGTCACGCCGCCGACTCGCGGAGCGCGCGATTCACGGCGTTGCGGACCACGAGGTCCTTGTCGTCGGCGGCCTGGTTGAGCACGTCCCGAGCCTCCGGTGTCCGGATCTTGCCGATGGCAATGGCCGCGCAGGCCCGCGTGTCCGAGGACTGCTTCAGCTTGAGCAGCCCGCGCGGCAGCAGGATGGCGCTCAGCGTGCGGAGCGCCGGCGGACCGGCGATCGCCCCGTAGGCCTCGAAGAACGCCATCTTCTCCGTGAGGTCCAGCTCCTTCACGGCCTTGCCCATCACCACCGCCTGCACCCGCCGGAGCGCGCCCTTGTAGCCGCGCGCGCCCACGACCCGCACCGCGGCCAGTCGCACGCCCCGGTCGTCGTCCTCGATGGCGCGATCAATGTGCGTCAGCGCGCCGGGCGACCCGATCTTCTCGAGCGCCTGGACGGTGGCGAGTCGCACGGCGGGATCGGCGTGGGACACCAGCTCGCCGAGCCCGGGCACCGCCTGCTGCAGCGCGAGCCGCCCGCAGAGCGCCACGACGGCCGGCAGCGTATCGCCCGGCGGCTCCCGGAGCAGCCGCATCACCTCGGTCGGATGGGCGGTCGCGAGCCGATCGACCGTGGCCTCCAGGAGTCCCCGCACCGACGAGTTGGTGAGGCGCGGGAGCCCGTCGATCAGCGGCCCCAGGGCCGTCGGCCGGAGCTCGCGGAGCACCTCGGTCACGTCCTCGTCCGCGGCGAGGGCCGCGGCTTCATCGAGCGACTGCACGAGCTGCGTCACGATCAAGGGCTGGCTCAGCCGGACTTCGAAGTCGCGCAGCCGCTGGCGCTGCTCCTCGGTCAGGTCCTTGACCCGCGAGGCCACGAGACGGCTTTCCCGCATCACCGCCGCGACGGTCCGGAACTCGCCCTTGTTGAGCAGGTTGGGGAAGAGAATCTCCAGGATCGCGATGATCTCGAGCCGCACCGGCCCCTCGGACTGCAGCTCCATCAGGTCGAACAAACCGTTGAGCGCGGCCTGCCGCGCGTCGCGGGTGTACTCCTCCTCCACCTGCTGCGCGATGTAGTTGATCTCCGCTTCCTCGAGGAAGTAGAGCGTGGAGTCGAAGTCCTCGATATCCACGATGCCCTTGGGACGCGGCGGCGCCTCCTCTTGCACCTGACCCCGACGCGCCTCGGTGGTCGTCGCCGTCTCCGCCCCGCCCCCGATGACCTCCAGCGATCCCTCCAGCAGATCGCCCTCGCCGAAGAAGTCGATGAAGTGGTAGTGGATGAGCTGGAAGTCCCGCTCCCAGAGCAGCGTCATGAGATCGTCGCCCGCCTCGGATGGCAGGAAGCGGACCCGGTTCAGCAGCTCGAGGAAGTCGACCAGCTCCTGCTCCTCCGCACCCTTGCGGATCGTAAGGACGCGCATGCCGTCCTTGAACAGCATCCAGGCGAGGGACTCGGACTTGTTGATCTGGTTGTAGACGACCTCCTCTTCCCACTTGAGCTCGGTCTCGCCGACCGTGAGCATCAGCTCGTCCACCGCATTCCAGATGGGGACCACCGCCGCCTTCACGT
>DATBQV010000145.1:0-2866 GCA_036560625.1 Gemmatimonadales bacterium | reverse complement strand
AGGCAACGCCAGCGCTTCCGGCGAGCGACGCAGCCGCGCGATGAGGTGATCGACGTCGCCGAGCCACCACCGGCTTCGCACTCCGGTACGATAGCTCATCACCGGTTCCGGGTCGTCGCCGAGCGCGAGGCGGGCAAGCAGGGCCGGGAAATCGACGCCTGCGTCTACCGCGAGCTGGAGCGATCCCCAGAAGCGCCCGTTGATCTCCATCAGATAGGGCGTGCCGGTCGCTTCATTCAGCTTGTACTCGATCATGGCGACACCCTGCCACCCGAAACGGTCGAGCAGCGCCCGGGACCGCGCGAGCAGCTCCGGATCGAGCGGGATGCTCTCGCGATACACGCTGACCCCTCCCGAGGGCGGCTTCTCCCGAATGCGGCGATGGCTGAACGCGGCCTTGAGCTCGCCATTCCAGACCAGGAGAAACACGCCGACACCGGGCCCGACGATCCGCTCCTGGAGGAGCAGGGGATAGGCGGCGTCCGGCAGCGCATCCAGCGCCGTCGCCAGTCCGCCGGGATTCAGCACGTGCCGCACGCCGAGCTTCACCCGCCGACCGGCGCTTTCCCCTACCGACCGTGCCGGCTTGAGGACCAGCGGATACGCCAACCCACCTCTCGCCGCTGCCTCGGCGGCCTGGCGATCCGGGGCGGGGCATTGCCGGGGCACGGCAATGCCGACCTCAGGGGCCGTCGCCATCAGGAGCGCCTTGTCCGAGATGCGGCGGAACTGCGCCGCGTCGACGAAGGGCAGCTTCAGCTCCGCGAATCGCTCCCGGAGCGGCAGCAGCGCGAGGAGCGCGGCGTCGGTGGCGGGAAGCAGGAGCCGCGCATTTCGCTTCCGGGCGAGGTCCAGCACCGCATCGGCGAAGCGCACCGGCTCCCGGAGCGGATCCGGCACCGCGGTCTCGCCCACGGCAAAGCGCGAGCTTCCGGCGAGGGAGCGCCCCGACACTGAGCAGACGAACGGGCGGTATCCGGCGTGACCCAAGGAACGCACCACTGCGAGCGATGCCCGCTGCTCTCCGTCGGTGACTAGGACCTCGACGCTCATCGGCAGAACAGGCCCGCCGCCCGGAGGGCGAAGCCGCGTTCTGAGAGACCGGCAGGGATGTTGAGTCGCGGAACGGCATACTGCGCCCAGGCGCTTTCCGGAATCCATCCGCCCTCGATCGCGAGGGCTCCGCGATAGCCCGCGGCGGCGGCTTCCTCGGTGACCATGGGTGAGAAATGCCCATAGGGGTACGACAGCCAGGGGACCCAGGCTGATCCGAAGCGGGCGACGAGCCAGTCGCGCGAGCGGACCAACTCCGTGGTGACCTCTCCCCGCGAGAGGCGCGGGAGGCTCGGGTGGCTCCAGGTATGCGAGCCCACGGTGAACGACCCACCGGCGATGGCGCGGCGGAGCTGGTCCTCCGAGGCCGATCTGGCGTAGGCCGGCAGCTCGGCCGCTCGCCGCCCGCCGGCGTCGGACCAGCGCCGAATGGCGTCGTCCTGGCCCCGGAGGCTAACGAGAGCGTGGCGGCGTATCTCGGGCGCCAGGTCGGCACCCGGCTCCGCCAGGGCGTCCCACCAGAAGGCGTGTCCGGCGAGCAAGCCCGGCGCCGCGAACACGGTGGCGGACAATCCGCGGCGCGCCAGCTCGTCCAGGCCCAGGGACACGGCGCCGAAGTAGGCATCGTCGAAGGTGATGGCCACGCGGGGCCGTTCGCCCGCGGGACGGTTGAACACCTTGTCGAGCGGCACAACATCCGCATGTCGGGCCAGCTCGTCGAGCTGGGCCGCAAAGCGGCTCTGGCTCAGGTGGAGGGAACGGTCGCCGGTCGGCGGCGCGTCGTCGGGGACGATGTTGTGGTAGGCCAGCACGAGACTCCGGCGCCGGAGTCTGGCGCGGGAGACTCCGGCTACCCCGGCACCGATCAGCAAGCTCTCGACCGCCTGCTTGAGGCCGGTACGAACCGTCATGGCTCGCGGCTTACTCGAGAGGCGGAGGCGTGGCGAACCGGTAATCCACCGGGGCTCCTCGCAGGCGCCGTCGTGGCACCGCGGCCTGGGGCGCCGCCTGACCGGAGCGTTCGAGCTTCTCCCCGATGGCGATGTAGAGACCGCCGAGGTAGGCGGCGAGCATGTAGATAATGTCTAGCCACGCGAACGTGAGGAAGAACGCGCAGACGGAGAAGCCGATGAAGCACAGCTGGAGGTACATCGTCGCTTCGTACAGGAACCGCTGCTCCGGATCACCCTTGAGCCAGGACCGGGGGAGCCTGCGTCGCAACCTGCGACAGGACTCGATGCCACCGAATACGAGGCATGACCAGATTATGAGCCCGGGGATCCCCATCTCCGCGCCGGCCTCGATGTAGGAGTTGTGGGGTGGCGTACAACGGATGCCGGTCCCCATAACGTGGGTCTCCACCTTCTCACCGTCGATGCACTCAGCTCGCCAGAAGTTGTGGATTCCCAGGCCGAAGATCGGGTGGCTCATCATATACCCGAGGCCCCGTTGGGCGACCTCCTTGCGGCCGTCCTTGGCGCTCCAGTTGTAGTCCTCCTTTGGAGCCGCAATCGTCTTCATCTGGTTCCAGTAACCAGGCGGCGCCTCGATGATGAGCCCGAGCACGATCACCCCAAGAAAGATCATCCGCTTTGCGATGGAGACGCGGTTGAGCATGAACAACAGCGCCGCCCCGAAGACCAGGAGGCCGACGAAGGTGCCTCGTGAACCCGATCGCGCGATCGTAGCGCCAATGCCGGCTATGATTGCGCCCGCAGCGATCTTCCACTTTCCCGAAGCGGTCTGGAAGACCAGCAGCGCGAGGCCGAGACCAACAATAAGGACCACCCCGATGTCGTTTGCATCCCAGGTG
>DATBQV010000144.1:0-1965 GCA_036560625.1 Gemmatimonadales bacterium | reverse complement strand
CCGGACGCATCGTGCTGCAGCGGTTGACGCTCGACCATCCGGTCCTTCATCTGGTCAAGCACCGCAACGGGCGGATGAACTACGAGGAGGTATTCCGGCTGGGAGAAGGGACGGGCACCGGGGCCGGGACCCTGGTGCGATTCGAGCGGGTGCACCTGATCGATGGCACCGTCCTCCTCGACCTGCCCTGGTCGCCTCCCGATTCGATGCGGACCCCCGACCGGGCCCGGCGCGCACTCTTGTTCGACCGCAGCCAACCCGGCCGGATCATCGAGCCCGGCCCCGAAGGCTACGCCCGGCGCATCCGCTTCGAACATCTGACGGCGCAGTTCCCGCTGATGCGCCTCGGCACGCCCGATCACCTTCCGGTCCAGCTCCTGGTCGATACCCTCGCCACCCGCATGAGCGATCCCGCGGTCACGCTGACGGACCTCGCGGGATCGATCGAAGTGGAAGGGACCACCCTCGCCTTCCGCCTCACCCGCGCGGCGCTGCCGCACAGCAGCTTTGCCGGGGACGGGCGCCTGTTCTGGCCGGCGGGACCGGTCCTCTACGATTTTCGCCTCGATGCGAAGACGCTCGCCTTGGCCGACCTGCGGTGGATCTCCCCCGGCTTTCCCGACCTCGCCGGGCGGGCGCGGATCACCGCACGTTCCCGTGGCGCCACGCGCACCGATTACGCGCTGGCCGATCTCTCGCTCGGCGGTGCGATGGGGCAAGTCGACGGACACGTCACGGCCGTGGCCGATGAACGGCGCGGCTTCGGAGTGGACGGAATGGATCTGAAGCTCCGGGCCGTCGACCTCGACGCGCTCCGGCCCTATCTCGATACCATCCCCTTCCAGGGCCGGGTGACCGGTACCGTGACCGGCGGCGGCTTCCTCGACTCGCTCGATGTCGATTTCGACTGGACCTTTCACGACGCTCGCGTTCCGGGCGGGGCGGACAGTCACCTGAGCGCGGCGGGTCACCTCGCCTTCGGCGGGCCGGAGGGGACGCTGTTCGACACGCTGACTCTGCGGAATGCCGATCTTGATCTCCGCACGGTGCGACTGGTGGCGCCCGCCGTTCCGCTCGAAGGCCGTCTCCAGGCGGAGGGCACCCTCGCCGGCCCCTGGACCGACCTGACCTTCGACGGCACCGCCGTGCATCACGATGGCGGCAATCCCGCGAGCACCGCCCAAGGCCGGATCAGGCTCGACACCCGCACCAGCGCCACGGCCTTCTCGGGGGAGCTTGAGCTCGAACCGTTGCTCTTCGACGGGATCAGGCGGAGCTTTCCGGGACTCGCCGCGCAGGGCGCCCTTCGGGGCCGCGTGGCGCTCGATGGCACCGCCGAGCACATCCGGGTTGACGCCGATGTGACCGGCGATCTCGGTCACGTGCGCGCCACGGGGGCCTTCGGCCGCCGCCCTGGGGGCTGGAGCGCCGACTCCCTCACGCTGGTCTTTCAGGATCTCGACACGCGCGTCGTCACGGGCCGCGGCCCCGGCACCGCGCTGAACGGCAGCCTCTTCGTCGACGGCATCTCCGATTCGGCGGCGGCGCCGCGGGGGAGCGGGCGGCTCCTGCTCGGCGGCGGGCGCGTGGGCGGCTTCGTCTTTGATACGGTGCTCGCCACCATCGCGGGCGCCGACGGCCGGCTCGCCTTCGATACACTCGCGCTCGGATGGACCGGCGGCGCGATCGACGGGAAGGGAACCCTCGGCTGGAGCGCGCCGGAAAATGGACAGCTTCAGTTGGCGGCCACCGTGAAAGACCTGCGTCCGCTCGACTCACTGCTCCTCGCCGCCGGGGGCTGGACTCGCGATACCACACCGGGACTCCGTCCCCTCTCGGGTGCCGCGACCGGCCAGGTGACGCTCAGTGGATCGCTCGATGCGCTCAACGCGGGGGGCACACTCAAGGTCACCGATCTCGTTTTCCAGAGCCTGCGCGCGCCGGTGGCGGCGGCGACGTTCGCCT
>DATBQV010000143.1:0-7873 GCA_036560625.1 Gemmatimonadales bacterium | reverse complement strand
GTGGTCGTCCTGATGGGAGAGTACGTCAATCCCAAGCTGGCCGGGAAAGCGATTGCGTCGTTCCCCCGCGAGACCCGGATCTTCTCCATCTACGGCAGCACGGAAGCCAGCTCCACGCTCGTGTGCGACCTGAACGAGTCGTTCCGGACAGGAGAGGAGCTTCCCCTGGGGAAGCCGATCTCACCGGACGTGCGGGCCTACGTTCTCCGCCCCGACCTGGCGCCTGCAGGCGCGGGCGAGGTGGGCGTGTTGCACATCGCGGGCCCGGCCCTGTTCAAGGAGTACTTCAGGAACCGGGAGCTGACCGCGTCGGTGTTCGTCGACGCTCCCGCCCCCATGGGCGTCATCTACGACACGCACGACCAGGTGCGCCGCATGCCGGACGGCAATCTCCACTTCATTGGCCGGGTCGATCACACGGTCAAAATCAGAGGCTTCCGGGTCGACCTCCAGGACGTCGAAAAGACCTTGCTGCTGCACCCGGACGTGAGCCGGGCCGCGGTCCTGCTGAGCGAGCCCGAGGGGGGCAGCGCGATGTTGCTCGGCTTTTTCGCGCCGCGGACCGTGGATCAGTCGAGCATCTACCAGGTGCTGAGAGATCGTCTCCCGGCCTACATGGTGCCGTCCGTCGTCGTTGGGCTCGACGCGTTGCCGCTCACCGCGAGCGGCAAGGTCGATCGAATGAAGCTGCTGGAGGACTACGCGGGGCGCGTCTCGACCGCCTCGACTGGACACGATGAGTCCGATACCCAGCGGAGAGTGTCCGCGGTGTGGCGGGATGTGCTCAAGCACGCCGCCATCCGGCCGGGCAGCAGCTTCTTCGAGGTGGGGGGAACGTCGCTCTCGGTCTTCGCCGTGGTGCATCGCCTGCGCGCGGCGTTCGGCCTCGATCGACGACAGCTCTCGGATCAGGCTCTCTACCAGTTCGCCACGGTCGAAGCCCTCGCCGCGCACATCGACGGTTTGCAGCGCGGGACCGCGTCGCCGGCCCCCGCCGGGAACACCATCCTCGTCACCCTCAAGAGCGGCGAGGATCCGGGTCTGCCCCCCTTCTTCGTTATCGCCTCAGCCGGCGGCACGCTGGGCGCTTACGAAAAGCTGGCGCGGGTGCTCAGGACCCGGCGCGAGATCGTCGGCGTGCGGGATCCCTTCATCTGGGGCGAGCGCGACGCCACGATGGGATTCGACCACTGGGTTGCACTCTACGTCTCGGCGATTCAACAACGGCAACCCGAGGGCCCGTACTACATCGGCGCCTATTCGTCGGCGGGGGCGTTCGGGTATGAGATGGCCCGCCAACTCCGCCGGGATGGACGGGACGTCCGACTCCTGGCTCTCATCGATCCGCTGGGGATGGATAGCCTGGTCAAGCAGGGCTTCGGCTACTGGGCGCTCCGGGCGAGATACATGCGGCCGTCATTCCGGCGGATGGTGCGCCTGGGCGGATGGCTGCGTCAGACGGCCTTCGGACTGCTCCCGAACATCCGGCCCTCGGACGGGGCAAGCAGCGGGCGGCTGAGCAAGGACGAGTTCCAGCGGCGCGCGACGCAAGCCAGAACGGACAAGGGCCACATCCTGATGCTGTCGGCCCTGCTGGAGTTGAACACCGGTCTTCCATTCACGCTCGGCGATGCGGACCTCTCGGGAGTCCCGCGGGATCAGTATCTGTCCGTGCTGTTGGCCCGGGTCAAAGCCATAGCGCCGGACGTCGATCCGGCCGCGATCGAGAACATCGTGGTCCAGTACTTTCTCCAGACGCGATCCCATCACGCCTACCGACCCCGGCGGTACAAGGGAAATGTCGTGTTGTTTGAGGTCGACGGCCCGCACGCCGGCCTCGTAGCCAGCCAGCTGCGGGCGTATGTCAGAGGTCTTCGGGTGATGGGCGTGCCCCTGGGTCCCCCGTCGGAGCGGACGCGCGTGGTGGCCGAGCGTCTTTCCAGGCCGCTGCGTCCGCACTATCTGAGCATGCGGGACGATCCGTTCGTACGGAGGCTGGCGGAGGCGCTGGAGCCGTTGCTTCGATGAGGGCCGGGAAGGCAAACCCCGACCTGCCGCGGCTCTTTCAGGCGTCGCTGAAGACCTGACCGGTCGGATGCCCCTTCGCCAGCGGTGGCGGCCCGGCGGGCTCGCTCCCATCGCTGGTCCAGCGCCAGTTCTCGATCTCCGGGAGGTCCTCCAGGTGTTGCCGGATGTAGGTCCGGTGCTCGGCGAGCTTGCGGTTGAACCGGTCAATCGCGATGGCCGCCGGGCTCCGGAGGCGGGGGACGTACTTGAGGGCCTCGATCGCCAGGTGGTAGCGGCTCATCCGGTTGAGCACCACCATGTCGAACGGCGTCGTGGTCGTCCCCTGATCGATGAAGCCGCGCACATGGAACCGTGCCTCGTTCGCCCGGCCGTGGACCATGCTGTGGATCGCCCAGGTGTAGCCGTGGTAGGCGAAGATGACCGGCACCGTCCGGGTGAAGAGCGCCTCGAATCCGGCGTCCGCCATGCCGTGGGGATGCCGGTCCGGGCTCATCATGGCGCCGAGGTCCACCACGTTGACGACCCGCACCTTGATGCCTGGGACGTGCTTCTGGAGGAGCCAGGAGGCGGCGCAGGTTTCCAAGGTCGGTACGTCACCGGCGCAGGCCAGCACGATGTCGGGCTCCGCTCCCCCGTCGTTGGTGGCGAACTCCCAGGTCGAGGCCCCGCGGGCGCAGTGCTCCGCCGCGCGCTCCATCGTGAGCCACTGGAGCTCGAGCTGCTTCCCGCAGGTGACCACGTTCACATAGTTCCGGCTCCGCAGGCAGTGGTCGAAGACCGACAGCAGACAATTGGTGTCGGGCGGGAAGTAGATCCGGATGACCTCGCTCCACCGGGCGAGCGCATTGTCGACGAAGCCCGGCGCCTGATGGCTGAAGCCGTTGTGGTCGTTCCGCCAGGCGTGGCTGGTCAGGAACACGTTGAGCGACGCAACGGGCTTCCGCCAGGGAAGCTCCCGGCACTGCTCCAGCCACTTGGCGTGCTGCGTGATCATCGAGTCGACGATCTGGGCGAAGGCCTCGTACGACGACCAGACGCCATGGCGCCCGGTGAGCAGGTATCCCTCCAGCCAGCCCTCGCAGCAGTGCTCGCTCAAGACCTCCATTACCCGGCCGTTGGGGCTCACGTGGTCATCGATCGGTATGGTCTCCGCGACGCTGCACCGGTCGGTGGCCTCGAACACCGCGTTCAGGCGGTTCGAGTTGGTCTCGTCGGGGCAGAAGAGCCGGAAGTTCGTGGGATTCATCCGGATGACGTCGCGAAAGAGCTCGCCCAGCTTCCGGGGCGCCTCGGCCACGACCTGGCCGGCCCCGGGGACCTCCAGCGCGTAAGCGCGGAAGTCGGGAAGCTCGAGCGGTGTGAGGAGGCGTCCGCCGTTCGCGTAGGGGGCGGCACCCATCCGCCGATCGTCGTCGGGCGCGAGGCTCGCCAGCTCGGGCGCGAGCCGTCCGTCCGCGTCGAAGAGCTGGTCCGGCCGGTAGCTCCGGAGCCAGGCATCGAGCCGCGTGAGATGCTCCGGGTTCTCCCGCACGGTGGCGAGGGGTACCTGATGTGCGCGGAAGGTCCCCTCGATCGGCACGCCGTCCACTTCCTTCGGGCCGGTCCAGCCCTTCGGCGTCCGGAGCACGATCATCGGCCAGGTCGGACGGCCCCGGAAGCCGTTCCGGCGGGCGTCGTCCTGGATCAGCCGGATCTCGTGATAGCATCCGTCGAGCGCGCTTGCGAAGAGCTGATGCATGGTCGCGGGGTCGTCGCCCTCGACGAACAATGGCGCGTAGCCGTGGCCGCGGAATCGCTGCATGAGCTCGCCGTCGCTCGTGCGGCCGTCCACTGTCGGCCCCGAGATCTTGTAGCCGTTGAGGTGGAGGATCGGGAGCACCGCACCGTCCCGCGCGGGATTGAGGAACTTGTTTCCCTTCCAGCTTCCCTCCAGCGGCCCGGTCTCGGCCTCGCCGTCCCCGATCACGCAGGCGACAAGGAGCCGTGGATGGTCGAACGCCGCCCCGTAGGCGTGGAGCAGCGAGTAGCCGAGCTCACCGCCTTCGTGGATCGAGTTGGGGACGTGTGGTCCGCAGTGGCTGGGTACCCCGCCCGGGGTCGAGAACTGGCGGAAGAGGAGCCGCATGCCGGGAGCATCCAGCGTCACGTCGGGGCGCACCTCGGTGTAGCTGCCCTCGAGGTAGGCGTTCGCGTTGAGCGCGGGGCCGCCGTGCCCGGGGCCCGCGATGTAAAGCACCTCGGCGCCCCATTCCCGGATAAGCCGGTTGAGATGCACGTAGATGAAGTTGAGCCCGGGTGACGTCCCCCAGTGCCCGAGCAGCCGCGGCTTGATGTGCCCGGCCGCGAGCGGCTCGCGGAGCAGCGGGTTCTCGCGCAGGTAGATCTGCCCCGCCGTGAGATAGTTGGCCGCGTTCCAGTAACGCTGCATCCGGTTGAGCAGGTCGGGCGCCAGGGGGCCGGCGGGGATCTCCTCCGGCCTCTGCGCGGGCGCCGTGTCCCGGGGCACCGAGGTCGAGAGCCTTGGGTCGAACACCAGCGTGGTCGTCATAGTCGCCTCCTCGTCAGGTCGCGAGGCGACTCGCGTGTCGCGCGACCATCAGCTCCTCGTTGGTTGGGATCACCCGCACGGTGACCCGGCTGCGATCGCTCGAGATCACCGGCGCGTGCCGGGCGTTCCGCGCCGGGTCGAGCTCGAGACCCAGAAAGCCGAAGCCCGCGCAGATCCGCTCCCGGACGGGCGCCGCATGCTCCCCGATTCCGGCGGTGAAGACCAGGATGTCGAGCCCGCCAAGCGTGGCAACGCATGCCCCAAGGTACTTCCTCGCCTGATGGCAGAAGAGGGCCACCGCCTCGGCCGCGCGGACGTCCCGGGCTTCGCGCTGCAGAAGATCCTGCATGTCCTCACTGATGCCCGAGACGCCGAGCAGCCCCGACTGCTGGTTAATCATCGTGCTCAGGTCGTCGGGCGTCAGACGACGCTCGCGCATCAGGTAGACCAGCAGGCCGGGGTCGAGGTCGCCCGAGCGGGTCCCCATCACGAGGCCGCCGGTCGGGGAGAAGCCCATCGTCGTGTCGACGCTCCGACCCTCGTGAATCGCCGCCATGCTCGCGCCGTTGCCGAGATGCGCCACGACAACCCGGCCCAGCGCCGCGCGGTCGAGCGCGCGGAGCTGGGCCATGACGTATTCGTACGATAGGCCGTGGAATCCGTAGCGCACGACGCCCGCCTCGGCGACGCTCCGCGGCAACGCGTAAGTCCGCGCCTCGAACGGGAGCGTGCGGTGGAACGCGGTGTCGAAGCAGGCCACCTGTCGGACGCCGGGAAACGCGCGCTCGACGGCGCGGATCCCGCCCAGCGCTTGGGGCAGATGGTCGGGATCGATAGGGACGAGCGACTCGAGCACGGTGACGAGCTCGGGCGACACCAGCGTCGGCTCCCGATACCTGCTGCCGCCGTGCACCACGCGGTGGCCCACGACTTCCGGCCGGAGCGCGTCGGCGTTGCGCGCGAGCCACTGCACCAGCGCGTCCAGCGCGGCGCGGTGGTCCGAGAGCGCCAGCGCGGCGTCGAGGAGACACGTGCCCTCGGCATCGGTGATGCGGATGCGGCTCTCCGGCAGCCCGATCCGGCTGGCCTGCATGGCGAGCAACCGGCGCTCGGCGGACCCCATCGCGTAAAGGGCCGCCCTGAGGCTGGAGGAGCCGTGGTTGATCGCCAGAACCCGCACGCCGAGCTTCGCCGTCACACGCCCGCCGGCGACTCGCGGGGTTGTTGCGTCGCCTTCATCTACACTCCTACTCGCCGCGACGGCGCGGAGGTCCTGCCGAGCACTTGACTTGAGCCGTCGTTACGCGTGACTCCTTACAGGCTGCGTCCCAGCCCTCAGATCCTCCAGAATGCCGCCGGCCTTCGGTTTCCAGCCCAGGACACGCTGGGCCCGTTCGCTCGATACCTGCTGGTCCATCGCCAGCGCATCCGCCATCAGCCCGAGCATCTCGCGGGCTTCTTCGAGTGACCACGCGACCGTCTTGCCGCCCGCGCCCGCCTGCTCGCTCGCCGCACGGGCGATATCCCGGAACGGCACGGCCTCCCCGTTCGCGCCGATGAATATGCTGTCGGCGGCGGCGCGGTCCAGCGCTAGCACGTAGAGCTCGGCGAGGTCGTCCACGTGAACCGCCGGCCACCGATTCCGGCCGTCCCCCACATACCACGCCGAACCTTTCTCCCGCGCCGCCTGCGCCAGCATGCCAGGGAGGCCACCGCCCTTCCCATAGACGATCGCGGGATGGATCACAACCGCGCGTACGCCCTCTCCCGCTGCGTCAAGCACCCGGCGCGCCCCCGTCACTCGCCATGCCACGATCTGCGGCGGATTGAGCGGACTGAACTCATTCGCCACTCGGCCTCCCGTGTCGCCGTAGACCCAGACCCCGCCAGTATAGACAAAGGGCTTGTCAGTCCCGCTGAGGACGCGGAGCACCGCGTCCACCGCGTTTGCGTCCGCGTCGCCCGCGTGGGCATCGTTGGTGATCGCCGCGTGGATCACACCGTCGGCCAGCCGGGCCGCCCGCTCGATGCTCGCCGGGTCCATAAGGTCGCCGCGCACGGGGGTGACACCCCCGGCGCGAAGCTTCCCGTCGGCGGCGGCGGTCCGCGAGAGACCAGTCACTAGATGGCCGGCACGCTTCAACGCCGCCCCGATGGCGGAGCCAATGTACCCGGTGGCACCGGTGAGGAAGACGTTCATTGAACAGGACCTCCTTCGCGCCGCTATGGAGCTATCCAGGACGGCGTCGTCGCCGACGGATCCACCTTCATCCGGATCCACATGCCGGAGAGTCCGTGGCCGGGCACTCCACACGAGATCCGAAAGGTGCCGCTCGCCGGGGTGGTGAACTTCATGACATCCGTCCCGCCCTGGGCCATTCCTTGCGTCAGATCTTTGGTGTATGCGCGGGGGATCGCGGGATCGCCACCCATGCTGGGCATTGGATCCGTGTCAGCAATGATCACGGCGCTGTGGGGCGTTCCGTCGTCGTTCACGAAGCTCATCACGACCTTGCTGTTCGCGGGCACGACGAGAGTCGCCGCGCCATTGGTGTAGCCATTGAAGTTGAATGGGCCCGAGCGTCCCGGTGCTCCGGCCTCAAGCTTGAAAGTGACGGTGTTCGTCGCCGCGTCGTAGGAATACCACTGGCCCGCGGATGCGGCCGTGTTCCCGGGTGCGCTGGCCGCGCTGGCCCCGGCAGGCGCCGTCTGCGCGTACCCCACGGGCGCCCATCCGACGGTTGCGAGCGCGACGAGGAAAGTTTCGAATCTATCCATATCACTTACCTCGGTCCGTTCGAGTCGTACAGTTCCGCGGCCGACGCCATGCCTCGACGTTCACCCGCGCGTGTCGGCGGCGCCCGGAGAGCTCGGCGACCAGCGACCCGCCGAGAAGGACGAGACTCAGTATCATCAACTCGAACATGGGACCTCCTTCAGCGGCAGCGCGGTTTCGCGCGACGTACGCAGTCTGCGATCAGCAACGACTAGTCTATCACCGAGCGCGTGAAGCTGGTCGGAAGAAACCCTGAAGGCCGCTTCATTCGAGCTCCCGGCACGCAAATCGGGCCCTCCGCATTCGAAGCACCAACCTGATCGCCACCCGACAGACTACCCCGACCGCTCAGTCCAGGTTTCTACCGGAGGTGACCGCGTGTCGCGACGACGGATCTCTTCATTCTGGCCTCACGATGACTTCAGGGTGGGCTCCATAGGTTGGATTCGGTCGGCCGAAGACAGCCGCGGGGCAGCCCGCGGCTCCCCACCTGGCTATGAGCACCGCGGCACGCCCGGTGA
>DATBQV010000142.1:0-3915 GCA_036560625.1 Gemmatimonadales bacterium | reverse complement strand
CGCCCCCGTGTGCGCGAGCCCGCCCTCCAGCTCGGCCCACGGTCGCCGCCAGACAACCGAGAGCTGCCAGTCGCGGATCGTCTGCGCGGTGTCCGTCAGTACCGAGGGCGCGGGGACGATCTGTCCCGCGCGGAGACTGGCGCTCGCCTCGAGTCCGAGGGGAAGCCGAGTGCCGGCGCGCAGGCCGATCCAGCTAGAGGTGCGTCCGCCGTCGAGCCGCTGATAACCGGCCTCGCCGCTCAGTGCCGTCCCGCCCAGCGGCGACCACCCGGCGTTCGCGCGAAGGTCGGTCGAGATCCAGCGCGACCGGTAAAACGCGGACGCGCCGGCGGAGAAGGCGGGTCGGCGGATCGAGACGAGGACACCCGCCGAGTTGATCGTCTGGCTCGCGAGGAGACTGTCGCTCGCGGTGGTGCGGCTGAAGACGAGGTCCGCACGGGGGCCGAACCCGCTGGAGTCGGCCCGCCACATGCCGCGGACCTGCCAGTCCATGCGGCGGCCGGCAATGATGGCGCGGGTGAGCGTGTCGCCGGCCGCGTCGAGCGTGGGATCGCGGACGGGGCGCGACCGGAGACCCTGGATCAGCACGCCCCACCTGGGCGACGGCACGTAGGAGCCCTGCAGGAAGAACGACGTGTTGTCGTAGCGCGAGCGGAAGCCCTGGATCGTCGGCACGCTTTCGTTGTCGCCGGCGATCATGAAGCCGAGACCGGAGCGGCTCTTCCGCTCCAGCGAGGCCTGGTAGCGGGCGTAGCTCGACTGGCCGCGCGAGACCGCGATGCGCGAGCGTGGGGCCAGGCGGTCGAGGTTCCGGGTGTACATGCGTACCCGCAGGAGCCCCGGCCAGCGCTCGATCTCCACCCGATCGAGAATGCTGAGCGCGAACACGGACGGATCCACGCCCACCGAATCGGTCCCCGCGGCCAGATAGGGCAGCCCGTCGAGCCAATACTCCACCGACGTGGCCCCGCGGGCCTGGAAGTTCGCGTACTCCGGCTGGCCGAGCCATCCGCCGCGCCAGAGGAACACGCCGGGGACCCGCTGGAGCAGGTCCGAGAGGGTCGACGCGTGGGCCCAGTCCATCGAGTCGCGGGTGAAGATCAGGCGGGAGAGCGGCGGCCCCGGCCCCGGCGCATCCAGCGGCGGGGCGACGAGCACCTTGATCTCTTTCAGCTTCTCGAGTGCGAGGTAGCGTTGGGCGGCACTGGAATCGCGGCGGGCGCGGAGCGAATCGGCCCGAGCGGAGTCGGCCGCGGTGACCGGCCGATGGCCCAGACTGTCGATGAGCCCGCCGGCCGTGTCCGCGCGCGCGGTGGTGGTGTCGACGGCCCGCGTCGTGTCCTGGCCGGGGAGGAGCGGCTTGGTGAGGGTGTCGGGCTGCTGCCCCCGTAGGGGGAGCGTAAACAGTGAACAGTGAACAGTGAACAGGAGTGCGACGAAGGCTGCAGGGCGTGCCAAGCACTCGCAGTACCACCCCCGTTCACTGTTCACTGTTCACTGTTCACTGTTTTACCGTTCACTGTTCACTGTTCACGGCTGTTTGCCGCGCTTCAGCACAAATTCACTGAACAACCTCACCCCCGTCCCCGTCGGCCCCTTCACCCGACCCGGCTCTTCCCGCTCGGTGTACGCGGTGCCGGCGATATCCAGGTGGGCCCAGGGGAAGCCGTCCACGAACTCGCGCAGGAACCAGCCGGCGGAGATGCTGCCGGCGGGGCGGCCGCCCGTGTTCTTCACGTCGGCGATGTCGGATTTCATCAGCTCGCGGTAGTCCTCCCAGAGCGGCAGCGGCCAGGCGCGCTCGCCGCTCCGCTCGCCCGCCTGGCGGACTTCTTCCACCAGCGCGTCGTCGTTCCCCATGACTCCGGCCGCAGTGTGGCCGAGGGCGACGACGATCGCGCCGGTGAGCGTCGCGATGTCGATCACGGCCGACGGCTTGTAGCGCCGCGCGTACGACAGCGCGTCGCACAGAATGAGCCGCCCCTCGGCATCGGTGTTGATCATCTCGATCGTCTTGCCGAAGTGGCTCGTGATCACGTCGCCCGGCTTCACGGCCGTGCCCGAGGGCATGTTCTCGGTAGACGGGATGAGTCCCACGACGTGCACCTTGGGCTTGAGCCGGCCCAGCATCTCGAAGGTGCCGAGCACGGCCGCCGCGCCCGACATGTCGAACTTCATGTCCTCCATGTTCTGCGCGGGCTTGATCGAGATGCCGCCGGTGTCGAACGTGACCCCCTTCCCTACCAGCACGACCGGCGCCGCGTCCGACCCCTTGTACTCCAGCGCGATGAATCTCGGCTCTTCCGCGCTCCCCTGCGCAATGGAGAGCAGCGCTCCCATCTTTTCCTTGACGATCGCCGCCTTGTCGAGCACCGTGACCGTGAACCCGTAGCGCTTCGCGAGATCCTCCGCCGCTTTTCCGAGGTACGCCGGGGTGCACACGTTGCCCGGCAGCACCTGGAGCCCGCGGGTGAAGGTCTGACCCGCGCCGATCGCCGCTCCGACCCTGTGTCCGGCCGTCGTCTCCGCCGTGGCGTCGGTCGCGAGAATGGTGAAGCGCTCGAGCTGCGGCTTCGGCTCCTCAGGCGGCTTCTTCATCTCGGTGTAGATCCAGGCGCCGTGCGCCAGCCCTTCGGCGGCGAACTGCCCCACGTCGCGCGGGGGAAGCTCACCCCGCCCTTCCGGAGCCAGGAAGAACGCGCCCGACGGCACGCCCAGTGCCCGCGCACGCTTGGCGACGATCGCGGCGGCCCGGCGGACGTCGGGTCTGGTCGCGGGGTCGGGCTTGCCCAGGCCCACGAGCACGACGCGTCCCGCGGGACCGGCCGGATAGAGGATGGCGGTCTCGTCCCGCTTGCCGGTGAAATCGCCGGCGGCGTAGAGGCGGGCGAGCGCGCCGCCGGAGACGGCGTCGAGCTGGGCGAGTGAGGGGGGGAGCGCGGTTCCCTGGGGGACGGCCACTCCCAGGAGCGGCGTCTGGAAGGCGGCCGGGGCCCCGGCCGCGACGGTGGTCTCGAAGGGCATGAGAAGGACGCTCGGGGGCGTCGGACTACCTCGATGAGGGTGACGGACTACCGGCGACGAATCGAAACGTACTCCTGTCGTGCGGCTCCGATGTAGGCCGCGCGCGGCCGGATCAGGCCTTCCTGGGCCTGCTGCTCCAGCACGTGGGCCAGCCAGCCGGGAACGCGGGCGACGGCGAACACCGGCGTGAACAGCTCGGGCGGAATGCCGGCGGCGCGGTAGAGCGGTGCGAGATAGAAGTCCACGTTGGCGAACGTGCCCGTTGCGGCGCGGGCGCGCTCTTCGACCGCCTGGGCAAGCGCCAGCCACACACGAGCGTCGCCAGCCCGGTCCCCGCTCGCCGCGCCTGCATCGGCCGCTGCGCTCTCTGCGCCTGGCTCGGCCGCCGCGCTCGCTGCCCGCCGCATCGCGGCCGTGCGGGGATCCTCGCCCTGGTACACCGGGTGCCCGAACCCGGGGAAGCTCTTGCCGCCCGCGATCCGGGCGTCCACCACCTGGGCCACCCGGCCGGGCGTGCCGATCTCCTCGAGCAGCCGGTACACCGCGAGGGCGTGACCGCCGTGGAGCGGGCCCGCGAGCGCGGCGAGCGCCGCCGTGATGCACCCGTGCACGTCGGCCCTGGTCGCGGCCGCGACGCGGGCGGCGAACGTCGACGGGTTGAGCTCATTATCGGCCCGGAGGCTCAACCCAACGTCAAACGCGCGGGCCAGGTCCCGCTCCGGCTCCGCGCCCGTCAGCATGTACAGGAAGTTGGCCGCCGACGCGAGACCCCGGCGCGGCGTCACCGGCTTTTCCCCTCGACGGCCGCGATGGATGGCCGCCACGAGCGTCGGCATCTGGGCCGTGAGATCGAGCGCGGCCGGTGGAATTCCCGGGACGTCGTCGGGACCG
>DATBQV010000141.1:0-9532 GCA_036560625.1 Gemmatimonadales bacterium | reverse complement strand
TCGCGCTGGACCGCCTCGCGGTACGCCGCGGCAGCGCGCCGGGCCGACTCGCCGTCGGCC
This sequence comes from Gemmatimonadales bacterium, assembly GCA_036560625.1. Taxonomy (GTDB): domain Bacteria; phylum Gemmatimonadota; class Gemmatimonadetes; order Gemmatimonadales; family GWC2-71-9; genus DASQPE01. Next base: position 9,472 of record DATBQV010000141.1, on the reverse strand, counting down.
TTGCCTTCGGTGATGAGAATCTGCTCGCCCCGAAGGAACGCGTCGTAGGCCGCCAGATCCTGGGTGGGCCGAACCGCCAGTTGCTGCTTGGCGCTGTCACCCATTGCCACGTTGAGGGCTTGGGCAACGTCTCCCGCGATCTGGGCCTGCACCTGGAAGACGTCGGTGAGCGAGGCGTCGAACTGCTGGCCCCAACGCGTGCGCGGCGCATGCCCGGGCCCGGCGTCCACCAGCTCGGGAATCACCCGCACGCGGCTCGCCCCGCTCGGCTGCTTCTCCCACCGTACCGTGGCCGTGAGCAGGTAATCGGCGCCCAGCTCCCGGGCGATCTGCTGCGGCGGCTTGGTGGTGTGGCGATACTGGTTGGAGCTGCCCCGCGCGATCACCTCCATGCCGCCCAGCTGCGAGAGCTTGCTCCGGACCTCATCGGTGACGCCGTCAGCGAAGTAGTCCTGCGCGGAGTCACCCAGGTTCTCGAACGGGAGCACGGCGAGCACCCTGGCTCCGCTCGGCTCACCCGCGGCGCCGGTGTGGGCCCGGCGCCAGGCGAACAGGACGCCGAGGCCCAAGGCGAAGCCGAGGCCGAGTGTGATGGCGCCGACCGGAACCCGGCGGCGCGGCGGCGGTCCGGGTGGCGGCGTCGCTGCTGGAACGCCCGCCGACGAAGCGGCCATGGCGCCGGTGGCAGGCGGCGGCATCGGCGTTACGACCGTCGGCACGGCCGATGGCGTCGTCACCACCTGCTGGAGCGCCTGGGCGAACTCGAAGGCGGTCGAGAACCGGTCCGCCGGCACCAGCGCGAGCGCCCGCTGCAGGGCCAGGTCCGCGGTCTCCGGCACGCTCGGACGCACGCGTCGCACACTCGGGACCGGATCGGCGAATCGCTTGGCTACGATGGCCTGCGCGCTGGGGCCGGTGTACGGCGCTTCTCCCGCCAGCATCTCGTACAGGACGCAGGCAAGGCTGTAGAGATCGCTCCGTCCGTCGACGCTCCCGCCGGCGGCCTGCTCCGGGCTCATGTAGGCCGGCGTGCCGACGGCCATGCCGGTCTGGGTGAGTGCCTCACCGCCCAGCGCACGGGCGATACCGAAGTCGGCCACCAGCACCTCACCCCGCCGGGTGAGCAGGATGTTCTCCGGCTTGATGTCGCGGTGGACCACGCCGTGCTCGTGGGCGTAGTCGAGCGCGGCCGCGGCTTCGCGCGCGATGCGGAGCGCGTCTTCCACTGGGAGCTGCTGCTCTCGGCGGAGCCGGTCGCGCAGGCTCTGCCCCTCGACGAAGGGCATGGTGAACCAGAGCTGGCCGCCGGCCTCTCCGGAGTCGAGCACGGTGAGAATGTGGGGATGCTGGAGCCGCGCGGCGATCTCGATCTCGCGGTGGAAGCGCTCGGCGCCGAGGGAGGCCGCCAGCTCGGGCAGGAGCACCTTGAGGGCGACGGGGCGCTTGTGCTTCAGGTCCTGCGCGAGAAAGACGGTCGCCATCCCGCCGCGTCCCAGCTCACGCTCCAGCGTGTATTGGCCCGCGAGGCCGGCCATGAGCTGAGCGGATAGGTCGGCCATCAATTGCCTGCCAGCTTCTGGAATCGAGGGTTGCTCCGGAGCGGCGCGAAGTTGGGGTCGATTCGGAGCCAGCCGGGCGAGAGGAAGTACGGCGTCTTGAGCAGGGCCTCCAGCTGGTCCAGCGCTTTGTCCGGCTCACCGGTGAGCACGTAGATGCGCGCGAGCTGGTGCTGGATGTACGGACCCATATAGCCGTCGTGCAACCCGGCCATCAGCGCCGTGGCCCGCTCGCCTTCCCGGATGGCGTCAGCCTTTCGACCCAGGTACGCCAGCATGAGGCCGAGGAAGACTCGGCGCTGCGGGTCGTCGGGCGTCGCCTTGAGGGTCTCAGCGTAGCCGGCCAACCCCGAGTCGGCGTAGGCGCGGGCCTTGGCGACGTCGCCGCGCAGGTAGTAGGTCTGGGTGATCACGCCGCCCCAGGTGCCCCGGTCGCCGTCGTAAGCGCCCACGGGCAGCCGCATAAGCAGCTGCTGCTCCGGGTCGTCGAGGGCCCAGCAGAGGTCCCAGTAGTTCCCGAACGCGGCGACGAGCGTGGTCGGCTCGACCTCGGCGGGCGCGGACCGAATCACCGCTTGTGCCCCGGCCAAGTCACCCTGCGCCAGGTACGCCATCGCCTTGTTCTCGAGCAGGTCGAGATTGGTCGGGGCGAGCGCCAGCCCGCGGTCGGCGGCGGCGATCGCGTCGGGGTAGCGCCTCAGGCGGATGAGAGTTTGGGCAAGGCGGCGAGCCGTCACTGGTGACCGCGGGTCGAGTGCGCCCGCCCGCTCGAGATGCTTGAGGGCGGCATCCCAGCGCCCCATGCTCTGCTCCGCCAACGTGGCGGCGGTGAGCAGCTCCGCGTTGCCGGGCGCCGCCTTGAGCCCGGTCTCGAACGCTTCGAGGGCACGGGTGTGTTCGTGTCTGACGTTCTCCAGATACGTGCCCAGCGCCAGCTGGCTCTCGGCCCGGCCCGGGGCCAGCGCGATGGCGCGCTCCGCCGCCCGCCGGGCAGCCTCGTCCCCGGCCGGTGTCGGGGTAACGTTGTAGTAATAGGATGCGTTCGCGCGGGCGAGCTGGGCCCAGGCCTGGACGAACGTGGAATCGAGCGCCACCGCCCGCTCGTAGTTGTTGATCGCGCTCCGGAGACTCGGCGCGTCCTGGATGATCAACCCTTGCGACGCTTCCCCCTTCAGAAAGGCGTCGTAGGCCGCGAGGTTCTGCGTTGGTTTCTCGGTGAGCGTTTGCTGCTGACTCGACCCGAGCGCCACGTTGAGCGCCGACGCGACCTTGCCTGCGATGTCGGCTTGCACCTGGAAGACGTCGGTAATGGCGGCGTCGAATGGCTGCTGCCACTTGGTGCGCGGGGCCGCGCCCGAGGCCACCTCCACCAGCTCGGGGCTCACCTCCACCCGACTGGTTCCGTCCGCCCCCTTGGCCCAGCGTATCCGGGCGATCAGCAGATAGTCGACGCCCAGCTCGCGGGCGATGACCGGCAGCCCCTTGGCGGTGTGCTTGTACTCATTGGAGCTGCGGCTCGCGATCACCTGGAGTCCGGGCAACGTAGACAGCTTGCCGCGCACCGCATCGGTCACACCGTCGGCAAAGTACTCCGTGGTCGAGTCGCCCAGGTTCTCGAAGGGCAGCACGGCCAGTACCCGAGGCCCGGTCTCGCTCTCCGGCGCCGCATGGCTCCGGCGCCAGGCGAAGAGCACGCCCAGGCCTACGGCGAAGCCCAGCCCGAGGGTGAGGAGCGCGAACGGCACGCGGCGTCCCGCGCCGGAGGCTGGGGGCGCCATCGGTGCAACGGCGGCCGCCGACGGGAGGACCGCCGTTGGCGTGCTCGTCGGCGTCGCCGTCGCCGGCTGGAGCGCCTGCGCGAGCTGCGCCGCGGTCGCGAACCGGTCCGCCGGCACCGGCGCGAGCGCGCGCTGGATGGCCTGATCCACCCCCTCGGGCACACTGGGCCGCAGCCGCCGCACGCTCGGCACCGGATCGGTGAACCGTTTCACCATCACCGCCTGTGCCGTGGGCCCGGTGTAGGGCGACTCTCCGGCCAGGAGCTCGTAGAGCACGCAGCCGAGCGAATAGATGTCGGTGCGCGCGTCGATGCGCTGATCGCCGCTGGCCTGCTCCGGGCTCATGTAGGCCGGCGTGCCGATCGCCATGCCGGTCTGCGTGAGCTGCTCCTCAGCGCCCAGGCCGCGCGCGATCCCGAAATCGGCCACGAGGGTGGACCCGTCCCGGGTGAGCAGGATGTTCTCGGGCTTGATGTCGCGGTGGATGACCCCGTGGTGGTGGGCGTAATCGAGCGCGCGCGCAGCCTCCCGGCCGATCTGGAGCGCGTCCTCGACCGGGAGCTGGCGCTCGCGGCGGAGTCGCTCGCGGAGCGATTCCCCCTCCACGAACGGCATCGTGAACCAGAGGTGGCCGCCGGTCTCGCCCGAGTCGAGCACCGTGAGGATGTGGGGGTGCTGGAGCCGGGCGGCGAAATGGATCTCGCGCTGGAAGCGCTCGGGGCCGAGGCTCGCGGCCAGCTCGGGATGGAGCACCTTGAGCGCGACGGGCCGGCCGTGCTTGAGGTCGCGAGCGAGGAACACCGTGGCCATGCCACCGCGGCCGAGCTCCCGCTCGACCGCGTAGCTGCCGCTCAATCCGGCTTCGAGCTGGTCGCGCAGACCGGCCAAGAGGTTCCTAATAGGTACGGGTAGCAAGGAATCTAAGCGGTGCCGCCGGAACCCGTCACTCGGCATGCCGGCGCTTGCAGCCTAGCTGCCGCCGACGAGTTTCTCGAACCGGGGGTTGCCCTTGAGCGCCGCGAACGTGGGATCGATCCGGAGCCAGCCGGGCGAGAGATAGTAGGGCGCCTTGAGGAGCGGCTCCAGCTGGTCGAGCGCCTTCTCGGGCTCGCCCACGAGCAGGTACACACGGACGGCCTGGTGTTGGAAGTACGCGCCGTCGCGCGCGTCCTTCGTCATCGGCAGTCGGGCGATGGCGCGGGCCGCTTCCCGGATCGCCTCGTCCTTGCGCCCGGCATACGCCAGCGCGAGGCCGAGGGTGGTGTGCTGGCTGGGGTCGTCGGGCGTGGCCTTGAGATGCTCCTCGATCGCCACCCGGGCCGAATCGGCGTAGGCCCGCGCGCGACCCATGTCGCCCCGGGACGCGTACGTCTGTGCGATCACGAGCCCCCATATGGCGCGATCATTGTCGAACGCGCTGGGCGTGAGCCGGAGCAGGAGCTGCTGCTGGGGCTCGTTCAGCACCCAATAGAGATCCCAGTAGATCCCGAAGTAGGCCACGAACGCCGTGGGCTCGACGCCGGCAGGCACCTGACGCACGAACCCGCGGGCGCTGGCCAGGTCCCCCTGCGCGAGCGAGACCATCGTTCTCGTCTCGAGGAGGTCGAGGTTGTTGGGCGCGATCGCGAGGCCTCGCTGCGTGGCGTCTAGCGCCTCGGGATAGCGGCGCAACCAGAGCAGCTCGGTCGCGAGCCGCCAGGCGATGTTACCGGAGCGGGGGTCGAGGGCCTGCGCCCGCCGGAAGTGATCCAGTGCCCCGTCCCAGCGGCCAAGACTCATCTCGGCTCGGGCGAGCGCGGCCAGAAGTTCTGCACTCTCGGGTGCCAGGCGGAGACCGGTCTCGTAGGCGGCCACCGCGCGGGTGAGGTCTCCCCGGACCAGGTGATGGTACGCCCCGATGGCGAGCTGCCCATCCGCGCGCCCAGGGCCGAGGGCCACGGCCCGCTCGGCCGCCGCGCGGGCTGCCTCCGCGTCCGCGGCCGTGGGCGCGCCGAGGTAGTACACGAGCGCATGGGCGCGGGAGAGATGGGCCCAGGCCTGCTCGAATGTGGAGTCCAGCGCCACCGCCTGCTCGTAGAATTCGATCGCGCGGCGCTGGCTTGGCACGTCGCTTCCAACGCCCGCACCTTCGCCCTTGAGAAACGCGTCGTAGGCCGCGAGGTTCGCCGTCGGCTTTTCCGCCAGCGCCTCGCGTTGGCCCGCGCCGATGGCGACGTCCAGCGCTTGCGCCACCCGACTCGCAATGTCGGCCTGCACCTGGAACACGTCGTTGAGCGCCGCGTCGAACGGCTGCTGCCACTTGGTTGTGGCAGCCGCGCCCGGCGTCACCTCCACCAGCTCGGGGCTCACCCGGACACGGCTCGCTCCGCCGGCCCCCTTTTCCCAGCGGATCTTGCCCACCAGCAGGTAGTCGACGCCCAGCTCCCGGCCGATCGCCTGGGGTGACTTGGTAGTGTGCTTGTACTGGCTGGCGCTCCCGCTGGCGATGACGTGAAGGCCGGGCACCGCGGAGAGCTTGCCCCGCACCTCGTCCGTAATGCCGTCGGCGAAGTATTCGTCTTCCGGGCCGCCCAGGTTCTCGAACGGGAGCACCGCGAGGAGCTTCGCTTCGCCGGGGCTTCCGGCTTCGGCAGCCGGGTGCGTGCGGCGCCAGGCGAAGAGGACGCCCAGACCGATGAGGAAGCCCAGGCTGAGCGTGATGGCTCCGACAGGAACGCGCCGGGGATTCACGCCGGGCGACGGCGATGAGGCGGCGGGGGCCGCGAGGGCGGGGGCGGGAATCGAGATCGCGGTCGGCGTGGCGGTTGGCGAGCCAGCGGCCTGCAGCGCCTGGGCCAGCTGTCCCGCCGTCGCGTACCGGTCGGCCAGCACGGGGGCGAGCGCCTTCTGAATGGCGTGATCGATCGCCTCCGGCACCGTGGGGCGCACCCGGCGCACGCTCGGCACCGGATCAGTGAGCCGCTTGAGCAGCATCGCCTGCACCGTCGGGCCGGCATAGGGCGACTCGCCCGCGAGCATCTCGTAGAGCACCGCACCCAGCGAGTAGATGTCCGTCCGGCCGTCGAGGTTCCGGTCGCCCGCGGCCTGCTCGGGGCTCATGTAGGCCGGCGTCCCCACGCTCATGCCCGTCTGGGTCAGGTGCTCGTCGGCGCCCAGCGCCCGCGCGATCCCGAAGTCGGCCACCAGCGTGCTGCCGTCCTTCGTGAGCAGGATGTTCTCGGGCTTGATGTCGCGGTGAATGACGCCGCGCTGGTGCGCGTAGTCGAGGGCCCGAGCTGCCTCCCGCGCAATTTGAACCGCATCCTCGACCGAGAGCTGGCGCTCCCGCCGGAGCCGGTCGCGGAGGGACTCGCCCTCCACGAAGGGCATGGTGAACCAGAGCTGGCCGGCCGTCTCGCCCGAGTCGTGAACCGTGAGGATGTGAGGGTGTTGCAGCCCGGCGGCGAGGCGGATTTCACGCTGGAAACGGTCGGGACCGAGCGAGGCGGCCAGCTCGGGGAGGAGCACCTTGAGCGCGACCGGGCGGTCGTGCTTGACGTCGCGGGCGAGAAAAACCGTGGCCATCCCGCCCCGCCCGAGCTCGCGTTCGAGAACGTAGCGGTCGCGGAGGGCAGCGGCCAACCCGGCGGGGGGATCGCCCAAGGGGGATGAGGTGGAGATGCGGTAAATGTGGCCTGGATGGGGCCTTGTCGCCAGCTAAGACCCGGCGGCCTAGGGACGGGCCAGCGGCGACAGCTCGATCTGCTCCGTATCCCGGTGCTCCTCGTCCAGCCGCAGCTCGCCGGTGGTGTCGTCGTAGGTGAACGCTTCGGCGTACCGGCCCCACTCGACCGCCGTCTCGAACTGGCGCTGCGCCTCCTCGCCCGTGAACGAGTGTCGCAGCTCGTCCAGGATGTCCTCGGCGTCGGCGGTGTGGCTGGGGCTCGTCTCCAGCTCCCGCATGATGAACCGGATGAGCGAGAGGTGCTGCACCGCCGCGCGGCGGAAGATGGATTTCTGCTCGTCCACCGGGGCCTCGGCGAACCGGCGCCCCAGCCCGGTGACGACCACCTCCCGCTCCCGGAGATCCGCCAGGCCGAGGAGATCGGCGGCCTCGATGAGCGGGAGCAGGTCGTCGGCTTCCATCTGGAGGTCTCGGCTCAAGGCCAGCAGGTCCACCTGGCCGCCCAGCCCGGCCAGGTACTGCACCAGGCCAATGAGATCGTCGGTGCTCACGTCCGGGAGCACCTGGTACCGGCGGCGCCGGCCCGAGTCGGTGTGCGGCCGCGCCACGACGCCGCGCGCCCGGTGCTCGGCCACCAGCGCCGTCGCGTCGAGCTCGGGATTGGTCATGACCTGGTAGATGGTATCGACCAGCTGGGCTCGAAGCGGCGTTTTCCGCCGACGGTCGGCGAGCGGCACGCCTTCCAGCTCTACGCGGATCCGGCCCGGGTTGGCGCCGAAGATCATGATCCGGTCGGCGAGCGACACGGCCTCGTCGACGTTGTGCGTCACCATGAGAATGGAGCGGGTGGGGATGGCGCGCTCGGTCCAGAGCTCCTGCAGCTCAGTGCGCAGGTTCTCCGCCGTGAGGACGTCGAGGGCGGAGAACGGCTCGTCCAGGAAGAGAATCTCGGGCTGGACCACGAGCGCGCGGGCAAACCCCACGCGCTGGCGCATGCCGCCGGACAGTTCCTTGGGGAAGGCCTCTTCGAAGCCGTCGAGGCCGATCAGGTCGATCGCCTTGAGCGCACGCGCGTGCCGCTGGGTTTCGGGCAGACGCAACGGGAGCAGCCCCAGCTCCACGTTCTGCTGCACCGTAAGCCAGGGAAACAGGGCGAAGCTCTGAAAGACGATGGCGACGTACGGGTTCACGCCGGTGAGCGGAGTGCCGTGCACCAGCACTTGGCCCTCCGACGGCTCGGTGAGGCCCGAGAGGATCCGGAGCAGAGTGGACTTGCCCGAGCCCGACGGGCCGAGCAGCGCCACGAACTCGCCGGCCCTGAGCTCGACGGTGACGTCCTCGAGCACGGGCGTGCGGTCCGCCGCGAAGAACTTGCGGATGCTCCGCGCGGCGAGCAGCACCTCCCCCGACGGTGCCTCCACGTGTGCGACAGACGCCATGGTAGCCGTTAGCTGTTAGCTATTCAATCCCGCCTACTCCAGCCGGAAGCGCGATTCCGCCAGACGATACAGGCGCCGCCAGAGCAACCGGTTGGTCGCGATCACCACCAGCGCCATCACCAGCGTACCGGCCAACAGGAGCCGACCGTTGCCGTTGTCCGCCGCCTCGGCGATCACCGCGCCGAGGCCGATAGTGCTCATCTTCTTGCCGCCGAAGCTCACGTACTCGGACACGATGCTGGCGTTCCAGGCGCCGCCGGTCGCGGTGATCATGCCCGTCACCAGATAGGGAAAGATGGCGGGGAGAATGAGCGTGCGCCAACGCTGGAGGCCGGTCAGCCGGAAGGTGCGGGCGGCCTCACGAAGGTCGGACGGAATGGCGCTCGCGCCGGCGATGACGTTGAACAGCACGTACCACTGGGTGCCAAGCAGCATGAGCGCGATCGCCGCGACGTTGAGCCCGCCGGGCAATTGGAGCAAGACGAGGAGCAGCACGGGAAAGACCGCGGTCGCGGGCACCGACGCGATCGTCTGGACAATCGGCGCGGCCCGTTGGGCCCACCGCGGATTCATTCCGATGGCGACGCCCACGGGCACGGTCCAGGCGACCGCAATGACGAGCGCGATGCCCGTGCGCGTGAAGGTCGCCCCGGCACTCCGGGCGAGGATGTTCCAGTCGGCCGAGTTGAGACCCGCGAGCGCGTGGATCGCCGCGACCAGCCCCCAGACGGTCCCCATGAGCCCGGCGACGCCTACCGCCACGCCCAGCACGCGGCGGCGCGCCGCGCGCCGGGGATCGAACGGCCGGCGCGCGGAGCGATCCGTCACCAGCGTGAGCCACGCGTCAAGGCGGCGGAGGGCAGGCCCCAGCGCTCTTCTCGTCTGAGCCACCAGCTCGGACCCGCGCAGGATCTCGAGCACGGGGGACGTGGACGCATCGCCGGACGTAGATTGCTCGACCTTGAACCGGTCGGACCAGGCGACGAGCGGGCGCCAGATGATCTGGTCCAGCAGCAGAATCACCGCAACCAGGGC
>DATBQV010000140.1:0-6734 GCA_036560625.1 Gemmatimonadales bacterium | reverse complement strand
CCACGCCCCGCTCCTCCGCCGCACCCGTCCCGGGATACCAGGGCCATTGATGCAGCGACACGTAGCGGAGCGTCGGGTCCGCCTCCACCAGCGCCTGGGTCCCGTTCCCGTGGTGCACGTCCCAATCCACGATGAGAACGTGGGCGCGGCCGAGCGTCTGCGCGTGCCGCGCCGCGACGACGGCGTTGTTCACCAGACAGAAGCCCATCCCCCGCGAGGCGAGGGCGTGGTGCCCGGGCGGTCGTACCGCCGCGAATGCGTGACCGCCGCCGCCGTGGGCGTGGTCCACCGCAGCGATCACCGCGCCCGCTGCCCCGACCGCGGCCGACCAGCTGCGGCCGCTCAGGATGGTGTCGAGAAAGAGCGGGCCGCCGCCGCTCGCACTGAGCGCCTCCACGGAGCGGAGGTACGCGTCTCCGTGCACCGCGAGCAGCGCCGGACGGTCGGCCGGGGCGGCATCGCGCAGCACGAGCACGGGCTCGCGCCGGAGTCGCTCGAGCAGCACGCGCAGCCGCGCAGGAGTCTCGGGGTGACCGGGACCGGGATCGTGCTCAAGACAGGCTGGATGGGTGAAGACGGCGACAGGCATGGGGTCAGCCGCCGCGGAGAAGCTCCCGGAGCGATTCGGTCTCGTCGCGCAGCGCTCGGCGCGCGGCCGCGATCTCCTCGAGCTGGCGGAGGTGCCAGCGCCAGTACACGAGCACCAGACCGGACGAGAGGAACAGCGCACCCCCGATCAGCGCCACCAACGGATGGCCGGTCCAGATGCCGAGCCCGGCAAGGGCGGCGCCGTCAAAGCCGAGGAAGGCCGACGCCACCAGGGTCATCGTGCGACTCGCACCGGCCGTGGGAATCACGCTTACCTCACCGGCCGGCGGCGACGGCGGAGGACAATCAGCGACGCGTTGGCCGGCACCCCGGCGTCCTTGAGGCTTCTGGTCTCGTCGTCCAGCTCGGCGCCCCGGAACTTCACGAGGTACTCGCCCGGGTCGCCCATGACTCGCGTGCGGGCCAGGGCCTCCCGCTTGATCTCGCTGACCGCCGTCGAAGAAGGCAGGTCCAGTGACACGGCGTCCCAGGCGTCGGAGACCATCACGCGCACCGGGAGCGTGCCGCTCATGTCGGCAGGTCGGCGGGCGCCGGCAGCGTGGACAGAAACCGGTCTACCGCCTGATCGAAGAGGAGGGTAGAGCCGCGTACCTTCGTGCCGCCTGGCGCCGCCATCACCGCCAGGGCGATCTCTTCGCCGCCCTGACCGCGCAGCACCAGAAATGCGGCGCCCTCCTTCTCGGGATAGGCAGCTGACAACGGCACCCGCTCCGCGAAGAACCTCTTGGCCCGGGCAAGCACCTCCGGCCCGTCGAGGGTGGTGAGAGTCTCGTATGTCATGATGCCGGAATATACGAGGCCACCGCTCGCCGGGACCAGTCAGGGAGTCAGCATGAGACGCATGATCGGGCGGGTGGGTGAGCCGCGCGCCGCCTCGCCGAACCCGGCCGCGCGAAACGCTGATGCGGTCCCCGTCCACGCGAACGGATCGGGCAGTGGCCCGTGCCGCGGCTCGACCGGATAGCCCTCGAGGATGCGGGCGCCGCGAGCGGTCGCGAACTCGGCGGCCGCCTCGAGCAGGGCGACGGACACGCCGTTACGGCGATGCGTCTTCGCGACGAAGAGGCACACGACCGACCACACCGGACGGTCGTCGATGCGCTTGAGGACGCGGGCTCGCTCGAGCCGAGGATAGGCCTCGCGCGGAGCGACGGCGCACCAGCCGACCGGCTCCGCATCGCTGTAGGCCAGCAGCCCCGGCGTCTTGCCGGCAGCGACGAGGCGTCGGAGCGCGTCTCGGTTGCCCGCGCCCTTGCCGCGCTCGTACTCGGCGGACGCCTTGCGCCAGTACATGCACCAGCAGCCACCGCATGCCCCCCGAGCCCCGAAGAGCGCGACGACGTCCCCCCAGCGCTCCCGGGTTACGGGCTCGATCCGGAGATCGGACGCGCGCCGCACTAGCGCATCGGCGCCCTTGCCCAAAGCGCGCCAACATCGGGTGGGCGCAGCCGTCGCACCGCGCTCGGCGGACAACCGTATTCGCGGCGGAACACGTCGGTGAGGTGGCTGTGGGAGGCGAATCCGGTAGCGTAGGCGACGGCAGAGACGCCCTCCGTCGTCGTCGCCAGCAATCGCTCCAGCGCCTCACGCAGGCGGAGCCGGACCAGCGCCCGGTGGATCGGCAGGCCGAACACCGAGGCGAAGACCCGGCTCAGATGGAACGGCGAGCAGCCGACTTCGCCGGCCAGGTGAGTCAGGTCGAGACGCTCCCGGTAGCGTCGTGCGACCAGCTCGCGCGCGTGCCACGCCTGGTCCACGGCGCGGCGCGTGAGTCGAGCCGGCCGCCGCGGATCAGCCCGCCGCCCGCCGGCCGAATCGACCACTCTGCGGAGAAACGCCTGCGCCCGCTCTTCCACCTCGATCGGCACCGCGCCCGGGTCGCCGGCCGCGTGCACGGCCAGGCGGTGCAGCAGATACGCCGGACCGTCGATCGGGGCGGACGCTGCCGGAAAGCGGACCGCGGGACCGTCGTCCGCGTCCGAATCGCGCGAAGAGACAGCATCCGCCACGGCGGCTGCCGGGAACCGGAACGCCGAGCAGTCATCGCCCCCAAGGAGGGGGTGGCGAACGCGGTAGGTCTCGCCGGGATGGCCGAACGTCACCGTCCCCGGGTCCACGAAGACCTCTTCCCGCCCGATCCGGCGCACGTACGCCCCGCGCCGGGCGACGACGACTTCGTGCACGTCGGTCCACTCCTCGCCGCCAAAGGGACCGGCATGGCCCGCGCAGCGCCAGTCGACGATGTCGACCGTCGGGCTCCGGAACAGCCAGGCAACTCGCGATTCCATGACGAGTAGGTTGGTCGCTCGTGCCCGGGGCGTCAACCGCCCGCGCGGGAAGCAAGAATCCGGAAGCGGGAACGGCCGGTGGGGGACAGGTTGCCCCGATGCCCAGCTCACGCCCCGACCGCGACGCGGCGATCGATCGGATGCGCGGCACGGTCATTGTGCTGATGGTGCTCGACCACGTCCGCTGGTTTCTCTCGGAGTCCCGCTTCGACCCCACCGACCCCGCGCAGACCACGGCCGCCCTGTTCTTCACCCGCTGGGTGACCCACTTCTGCGCCCCGGTCTTCATGATGCTCGCGGGCGCGGGGGCCTACCTCGCCATGGGCAGGGGCCGGGACGTGCGGTCACTGTCGCGCTTCCTCGCCACGCGCGGGGCCTGGCTCGTCCTGCTCGAGCTGACGGTGGCGCGCTTCGGCTGGACCTTCAACTTCGACTATCACTACTCGAGCGCGCTCGTGCTTTGGGCCCTGGGATGGTGCATGATCGCCCTGGCCGTGCTCGTGCGACTGCCCCGGCGCGCGATCGCGGTGGTAGCCCTAGGGATGATCGCGGGGCACAATCTGCTGGACCGGATCAGCCCGGTGAGCTGGGGACGGTGGGCGTGGCTGTGGACCATCCTGCACGTGCCCGGCCCGATCGACCTGGGCGCTGCCCGGTTGGACGTGCTCTACCCGCTGGTGCCGTGGATCGGCGTGATGGCCGGAGGCTTTGCGCTCGGCCCACTGTTCGCCACGGAGGCGGCCGAGCGCGATCGCGTCGTGTTGCGGGTGGGGGTCGTGATGACGGCGGCGTTTCTCGTCCTGCGGCTTCTGAACGGCTACGGAGATCCGGCACCCTGGAGCGCCCAACCAACGCCGACCCGAACCGTGTTCTCCTTCCTCGCGACGACCAAGTATCCGCCCTCGCTCCTCTTTCTGCTCATGACCCTCGGCCCCGCGCTCACGGCCCTGCCCCTCTTCACCCGCTGGCGGGGCCACCTCGCGGAGGTCACCCGAACGCTCGGCCGCGTGCCGCTCTTCTTCTGGCTGCTGCACGTGCCGCTCATCCACGCGATCGCGCTGCTGCTGTCATGCGCGCGGTACGGGTTGGTGATCCCGTGGCTCGTGAGCAACCCTCCGGCGGAGCCGCCGCCGGGCTATGGCTACGGACTGGCAGTGGTGTACGCGGTGACGCTGGCGGTGGTGGCGCTGCTGTATCCGGCGTGCCGGTGGTTCGCGAAGCTCAAGCAGCGGCGGCGCGACCCGTGGCTCAGCTATCTCTGATGGGGACCGACAGCGGGGTGACCTGAACCGTCGCGAGTGAGGGCTCGGCACGACGGAAGAGATCGGTGAGTCGCGGCTTCCGCCGGAGCACCAGCACCAGCTCGCCCGGCGGAGGCTCGGCGATGCCGTCAAGGGTGACAAAGGCAGGGAGCGTCAGGCCTGGAGGAACCACGGCGCGATAGCGCTCGCCGTGCCAGTCGAGCTCGAGCGATTCCGGCAGCGCGCGCACGACCCGGTCGAGAAAGAAGTCGCCATCCACCTCGTAGACCCCGGCGACCGGCGACTCTCCATCGAGGTAGAACACCGGATCGAACCGGTCCCCCTCGTGCCGGGCGAAATTCTCCTCCACCGCGCGGTCGTACGCCTCCAGCGCGGGGGCACGGGCCCGCCACTCGACGTGGTGCCGAAGCTCGTGCGTGAGCGTCTCCCACGCCTCCTCCCGCCAATCGAACTCCGGATCGAGCCGCGCGAGCCTCACGAACGAGCCGTGATAGAGCACGATCCGGCTCTGAATGGCCCCGGCCGACGCGTTATCGGCTCCGGGCAGCGGGATGCACTCCCCCAGCGTATAGATGTCGGCGCGAGTCGGGTGCGGAACGCTCTTGGGCGAGACTACAACCTCGGCCACGCCCTCAAAGAACGCGGGAGGCACCTCGGAAGAGAGCCGGCGGACGAGGGCGTCGAAGTCGGGGAGACGCATGGAGGACGATGCACCTTTCGGTCCCCGTCAGGCGACGATGCGCTCACGGAGATAGCCCTCCAGCTGGTCGAGCGCCACCCGGTCCTGGCTCATGGAGTCACGGTGGCGGACCGTGACGGTCTGGCCCGTCACCGAGTCGCCGTCGATCGTCACGCAGAACGGCGTCCCCGCTTCGTCCATGCGACGGTACCGCCGGCCGATCGCCCCGCTGTCGTCGTAGAACACGGGGAACCGGCGCTTGAGAGACCCGTAGACCTTGGTCGCGAGCTCCGGCATACCGTCCTTCTTGACCAGCGGGAAGACGCCGGCCTTGATCGGCGCGATCGCGGGGTGGAATCCGAGGACGACGCGCGTCTCCCCCTCGACCTGTTCCTCGCGGTAGGCATCGACCATCAGCGTCAGGGTCACTCGGTCGGCGCCGGCCGACGTCTCGACGATGTAGGGGAGGTAGCGTTCGTTCGCGGCCTGGTCGAAATACTCGAGCTTCTTGCCGGAGTACTGCTGGTGCCGACCGAGGTCGAAGTCGGTGCGGTTGTGGACGCCTTCGATCTCCTGCCAGCCGAAGGGGAACTCGTACTGGATGTCGAACGCGGCCTTGGCGTAGTGCGCCAGCTCGCCCGGGCCGTGCTCGCTGAAGCGGAGCCGCGCCGGATTGAGCCCCAGGCCCTGGTGCCACTCCATGCGCCACGCCCGCCACCGCTCGAACCACTCGACGTCGGTTCCCGGCTTCACGAAGAACTGCATCTCCATCTGCTCGAATTCGCGGGTACGGAAGATGAAGTTCCCCGGAGTGATCTCGTTCCGGAACGCCTTCCCGATCTGCGCGATGCCGAACGGGATCCGCTGGCGGGACGAGTTGAGCACGTTGAGGTAGTTGACGTAGATGCCCTGGGCCGTCTCTGGCCGCAGATACACGACCGCCGCCTGCTCCTCGACCGGTCCCATGAACGTCTTGAACATCAGGTTGAAGAGCCTGGGCTCGGTCAGCGTGCCCTTGCTGCCGCAGACCGGGCACTGGGCGTCGGGCTGCCCGGGAGTGCCCTTGATGCGGGGGTCATCGGCCCGGAAGCGGTTCTTGCAATGCTTGCAATCCACCAAGGGGTCGGTGAACCCGGCGACGTGGCCCGACGCCTCCCAGACCTTGGGATGCATGAGGATCGCGGCATCCAGGCCCTCGATGTCCTCGCGGGCGTGGACCATCGCGTGCCACCAGCGGTCCTTGACGTTTTTCTTGAGCTCGACCCCGAGCGGGCCGTAGTCCCAGACGGAGCCGAGGCCGCCGTAGATCTCGGAGGACTGGAAGACGAAGCCGCGTCGCTTGGCGAGCGACACGAGCTTGTCCATGATGGTGGTGTCGGCCATCGGGTTCCGGAGCTGGGGGGCGGGGAGCAGAGAGCCGGAGAAGATAGGAACGCGGGGGGCGGTGGGCAACTCCCGGGGAGACGGGGACCACGGCATGGTCGCGTTTTCCACATAGGGGCAGGATGGCCGTGAGCGCTTGCTGGTGGCCTGGTTGCGGAAAGCTCGACCGACGGTAACTTTGTGATGTGCAAAAACCGCGTCGCCGTTACCCTCGAGCCCGCCCTGACCTCCGCTTCCAGCCCGTCGCCGGCGGCCTCAGCCTCCACGACGCCCAGGGCGTCCGCGCCAACCCCCTCAGCTTCACCGCCGCGCTCGTCCTCACCTACTGCGACGGCAAGAACCCGCCTGAGCTCATCGCCGAGTCCGTGGCGGGGCTAGCCGGCTCCCGATCGGACGCCGAGGAGCTGCGTGTGGATGTCCAGCGCATCATCCGTGACTTCGCGGAGGCCGGACTGGTCCATTGACCCCAGACTGCACGCCCTTGCCGACCCGGACTGCAATACGCGGCATCCT
>DATBQV010000139.1:0-1521 GCA_036560625.1 Gemmatimonadales bacterium | reverse complement strand
CCCGCGGATGGATAGCGCCGGTGCACGTCGGCATACCGCTCGAGGGACGCCATGAATCCGAAACCGATCGGCTCGATGACCGGATCGACGAGGTAGGGCACGCTCCACGTCTCTAGCTGCTCGATGTTGCGGTCGAGCGTGTCGAGCCCCGCGCCGAAATCGGGAATAACGACCACCCGTCCTCCCGCCGCGGCGACGTCCCGCGCGACCGCCAGGTTGGAGCCGTTGACGCTCAGCACCAGCTCGGCCCCGGCGCGGACCCCCGTCAGGATCTCGTTCGGGTCGAAGGAGTCGACGCTCACCCGGAAGCCATCCGCCCGGAGCTCCCGGACCACCTCGGCCAGTGCGGGGAAGGGAAGCCCCGGCGTGCAGCCGAGGTCGATGATGTCGGCGCCGCTCGCCCGGTAGGCTCCGGCGGCGCGGTGGATGGCGTCGCGGGAGAGCTTCGGGGCGTTGTTGATTTCGGCCAGAATCTCGATGGAGTAGCCGCCGTAGTCCGACGCGGCGGCGGCCTGGCCGAAGTACCGGGGAATCTGCCGCAGGTCCTTGGGCCCCTTTTCCGTTCGCACCCCCACCGCGTTCTGCACGGCGGACACGTCGCCCTCGCACAAACCGGGGATGAGCACGAGGTCCGTCTCCGGCGGGACCTCGAGGAAGCGCGCGATCCACGGTGTCGTCATCAGCGCGGCGACGGTGATCCGGAGCACCGCGACGTCCGCCGCGAACGGCGGCGCCATGTCGGCAAGCGTGCGCCGGAGCGCGGGCTCGGCGAGCTTGCCGGTGACGAACAGAACGCGGCCGGGGGGCGGAGCGGCCGACGGCCCGTCTATCTGGGGTCTCCCGGCCGGACCCACTTGTTCGGCGTGCCCTCCAGGGCGCCACCGCTCGGGCGCCAGAGCACGTGATCCTCGATCTTCCGCGCCAGCTCGAAGTCCTTGTCGCTGATGCCGCCGGCTGCGTGGTTCTGGAGCTTCACGGTGACCCGGCCCCAGGTCACCGTGAGGTCGGGGTGGTGATAGGCCGCCTCGGCGATGTAGCCGATGGCGTTCACCAGCATCAGCGTGGTGGGCCACCCATCGGTCTTGTAGACCCGGCGGATCCAGCCATCCTCGTAGTACCAGCCCGGCAGCTCCTTGAGCCGCTCGGCGATCTCCGCGTCGTTGTACGTGCGTTCTTTGGTCGTCGGCATTGGAAGTCTCCTTGAAGCCCGCGCCTACATCACCACGCCTCCGTTCACCATAATCACCTGCCCCGTGAGAAACGCCGCCTCGTCCGAGGCGAGATAGACCGCGGCGCCCGCCACGTCGTCCGGCGTTCCCCAGCGTCCGAGCGGCGTCGCCTCGATCACGCGCCGGCGCCAATTGGAGGGCGCCTCCTGCTCGAACGCGGTCGCGATGAAGCCCGGGGCGATCACATTGACCCTGATCGCGGGCGCCACGTCGCGCGCGAGCGACCGGCTGAAGCTCAGGATCCCGCCCTTTCCGGCGGAGTAGAGCACGGGGTTCTCCCCGGCCATCCCCT